>CAYRDE010000027.1:0-20558 GCA_964422935.1 uncultured Oscillospiraceae bacterium
CTGCGGGAGGCCTGCGACCGGGTGAAGAAGGACCGGGTTCTGGACTGCATCCGCATTGCCAACGCCGGATGTAAAGCCCTGGGCATCAAGGAGCCCAAGATCGGCGTTGCCGGCCTGAACCCCCACTGCGGTGAGAACGGCATGTTCGGTCGGGAGGAAATCGAGGAGATTCAGCCCGCCATCGACGCCGCTCTGGCAGAGGGCATCAATGTGCCCGAAAAGAAGCCTACCCCTCCCGACACCGTGTTCTCCAAGGCACTGGGCGGCTGGTATGATATCGTGGTTGTCATGTACCACGATCAGGGCCATATCCCCCTGAAGGTCAAGGGCTTTGTCTACAACAAGGCAGAGGGCCACTGGGACGCTGTGGCTGGCGTCAACGTAACCCTGGGCCTGCCCATCATCCGGGCCTCCGTGGACCACGGCACCGGCTTCGGTCATGCCGGCTCCGGTCACGCCAATGAGCTGAGCCTGGTCAACGCCATGGACTATGCCATCCGTATGGCGATTGCCAAGCAGGAAGGTTAATACTTGAATACCGCCGGGCTCCCTCCGGAGCCCGGACAATACAGGAGGAATTACCATGAATCACAAGTTCGCCCTGGAGCATGTTGGCATCAACTGCGCCAATCCCGAGGAAGCGGCAGACCTGGCTCAGCTTCTGAGCACCCTGTTCAACCTGAACCCCCGTCACGGCAACAAGTCCGAGTTCGGCGGCGACTACTTTGAGTGCATGAAGACCCCCTTCCTGGGCACCAAGGGTCACATCGCCATGCGCACCGACGATCTGGACGGCGCGGTGGAGGAGCTGAAGCAGAAGGGCTATTCCTTCCGCATGGAGACCGCTGCCTACACCGATGACGGCAAGCTCAAGAACATCTACTTAGACGGTGAATTCGGCGGCTTTGCCATTCACATCCTGAATAAGCCCCTGTAAACCAGTATTCCGGCAGGGAGAAACCTACCTGCTGAAATAGAAAATCACGGAAATTTCATAAAACAGAGAGGAGAACATTCCAAATGACAATGCCCATGATAATCGCGCTGCTTGTCACCGCCTTTATGATCTACCTGATTATGACGGACAAGGTGCCCTTCGGCGCAGCCCCTATGATCGCCTGTGCCCTGATGGTTCTGTTCGGTGTTACCGACATTGCCACCGCCTTCCGCGGCTTCTCCAACTCCAGCATCGTTATGCTGGCATCCTTTATGGTCATCATCGCGGCCCTGCAGAAGACCAGCTTCATCCAGGCCTTCAAGCGCACCATCGTCAATATGGCTGCCAAGGGCGGCTATAAGGCCTACGTTCTGATCATCCTGGTAGCGATGCTGGGCACCAGCCTCTTCGGCACCGGTTCCACCGCTTACTACGTTATGGTTCTGGGCCTGCTGTCCACCATCCCGTCTACCAAGGAACTGCCCCGGTCCAAGTTTCTGATGCCCGCAGGGTTTGCCTGCAACCATCCCCTGATCCCCATCAACACCGCTCTGCAGTACGGCTATGTGCTGGCGGTTCTGGAAGCCGGCGGCGCTGCCATGAGCGTGTCTCTGCCCCGGTTCGCCATTGCCAACCTGGTTCTGTCCCTGGCCTTCCTGGCCTGGTGCCTGGTTGCCTACAAGTTCATGCCCGCTAAGGATGTCCCCGAGACCACCGAGGAAGTCAAGCAGGAAGAGGCGTTTGTGAAGCTGCCCAAGTGGCAGGAGTACACCATCTATGGTCTCTTCGTTGCCTCCATCATTGGCATGATCCTCCAGAGCAAGATCGGTGATCAGGGCTATGCGGTCGTGGCAGTTGCCGTGTGTGTGCTGCTCCTGACCAAGATTATGACCTTCAAGGAAATCTGCAGCGGTCTGGGCGCCCCCATCATCCTGATGTCTGCCGGTGTTATCGGCGTGGCTGAGGCTCTGGGCGTTACCGGTCTGACCGCCCTGGTGGGCAACACCGTTGCCGGTATGCTGGGCAGCAGCGTCAGCCCCTTCATCCTGATCTTCGTGTTCTGTGTCCTGACCAGTGTGCTGGCTACCATGACCGGCTCCACCATCGGCACCGTGCTGGTGTTCGCTCCCATGGCTGTGGCTACCTGCGTCAGCCTGGGCTTCAACCCCACCGCTGCTGCTGCCGCCATCGTGGTCTCCGGCTGGTGCGGTCACTTCCTGCCCATCGACGGCCTGCCCGCCATGTGCATGGGCCTGGGCAACTACACCATGAAGGAGTTCTGGAAGTTCACCATTCCCCAGTATTTCATCCGCCTGCTGGCCCTGACTGCCGGCTGCCTGCTGATGTTCCCTGTGTAATCCGAATCGCTGGAGCGCTTCCACATTGGAGGCGCTTCAGCGCACCATAACGAAGGAGAATTCTCGAATGATCGTATCTGTCCTGCTGTTTGCCGTCGGTCTGGTGCTTCTGATCAAGGGCGGCGACTGGTTTGTGGACGGCGCTACCGGCATTGCCCGCCGCTTCCACCTGCCTGATATCATTGTAGGCGCCACCGTGGTCTCCATCGGCACCACGCTGCCCGAGGTCATGGTCTCTGCCACCGGGGCTATGCTGGGCCAGGGAGCCATGGCCTACGGAAACGCCATCGGTTCCATCATCTGCAACACCTCCCTGATTGCCGCCATTTCCGTGGCCTGCAATCCCGGTCCCGTCAATGTGAAAACCATGAAGATGCCTGTTATCTTCTTCTTCAGCTCCGCCGCACTGTACTGCGTGGCAGCCTATCTTCTGGGGGAGTTTCCCCGCTGGATGGGCCTGGTGATGCTGGTCATTTTCATTGTCTATCTTGTCATCAATGTCCGTCAGGGCTTTAAGAACCCTGAGGAGGCAGAGGAAGCAGAGGACGATGGCGATGCCAAGCCCCGGACCCTGCTGATGGAGCTGGTGCTGCTGGTGGTGGGCGCTGCTCTCATCGCCGTGGGTGCGGACCTGCTGGTGAAGCACGGCACCATCATCGCCCAGGGGCTGGGGGTTCCCGAAACGGTAATCGCCCTGACCTTTGTGGCTTTGGGCACCAGCCTTCCCGAACTGGTTACCACCATCACCTCCCTGCGCAAGGGCCATGCGTCTCTCGGAATCGGCAATGTCATTGGTGCCAACGTATTCAACCTGGTGCTGGTCTCCGGTGTGGCAGTTACCCTGGCTCCCTTTGAGGTGCCGGTGGGCAAGCTGCTCATGGGCCACAACGCATCCCTGGTGCTGGACATCCCCGTGATGCTGACGGTCATGCTGCTGCTGTGTGTCCCCGCACTGACCCGGAAGAAGCTGGAGCGCTGGCAGGGTATCCTGCTGCTGTGCATCTACGCAGCCTTCTGCCTGTTCCAGTTCTTTGTATAACAGGAAAATATCTCAATCCGTAGTGAGGCGGCAGGCGAAATAACGCCTGCCGCCACTTTTTATTTTGTACACACTGTGTCAACGGGGGCCTTATGCTGACAGAGCTACCTTGGATTCAGCCGCACGGATGGTCTTGTTCATGCCCACCAGAATCGGAATCGCCAGAGCCAAAGACAAAAGATCTGCCATAGCCTGTACGGTGGCTACACCGTACTGTCTAAATATCCAAGCCACCGGAAACAGGATAGGGATAAAGCAGGTTCCCTGACGTGCTGTAGAGAGGGCGATGGCGCCCTTGCCGTTCCCCAGGCCTGCACAGTAACTGTTTACAACTGCTACCCAGGCATGAATGGGCAGAGCAATGGACTGGGAGATCATGCAGATTTGACCGATGTGCCGCATCTCCGGATCTGTTCCGGAAAAGGCTACGATAATCACATCCGAGAAGATTGAGCAGAAAAGTCCCATGCAGACGGCGCCAATCAAAGCCACCCGGGAGCAAAAGCGATAGCTTTCCCGCACCCTGTCATACCGCTTTGCGCCCCAATTGAAGCCGGTAACGGGCTGAAATCCGGAGCTGAAGCCCAGAATAATGCTGAATGGGAACATCATTACCTTGTTGCATACACCTACACTGGCAAGCACGGAGTCCGACATATTTCCCGCAATATCATTGAGCAGAATGGCTGCCACAACAGCAAGGCCGGAGCGGAACATGGAGGAGGAGCCTACACTGATGACTTCCTTTAGCATTTCCCATTCCAAACGGAAACAGCGTAAAGACAGGTGCAGCACGCTCCGCCGGGTGATGTAAGGGAAAATGAGAATGCAGAAGCTGACCAATTTGGAAATGGCGGTAGCCAGAGATGCTCCCGCAACGCCCATATTCAGGTTGAAAATAAAAATGGGGTCCAGAATGCAGTTGAGAATTCCGCCAAAGCTCATTCCAATCATGGAGAAGGTTGCACTGCCCTCACTGCGCAGGCACTGGTTCATCACAAAGTTTGCCGCCATGAAGGGAGCCGCAAAAAGCACATAGCTGGCATAATCTATGGAATACTGCTCACAGGTGGGGGTCGCGCCCAGCATCCGCACCAGAGGCGTCATAAAGCATATGCCGACTACCATCATAAGCGCTCCCAGGCCAAAAGCCAGGAAAAAGGCTGTGGAAAGGACCTGACTCGCCCGCTGATCATCTCCCTTACCCAGAAGCCGGGCAATGTAACTGTTGGAGCCAACTGCCAGCAGAGAGCCTGCCATGAAAATCAACTGATCCAAAGAGGCGTTTACACTGACAGCGGCAGTGGCGGCTGTTCCCAGAGAGCTGACAAAGTATGTGTCTGCCATGGAATAGATGGAGTTGATCAGAAACGCAACAATGGTTGGAATCGCCATTTTGGTAATCACCCGTGGGATTGGCTCGTCCAACAGCATGTTTCTGCGGGCTTCCTGGCTCTGAGTACTTTTCAGTCGCAAGGGAAATCATCCTTTCTAGTTTTTTGGATTATGATACGACACAGCAGGGTAGAACTTCTCACCGATTCCGTATTTTTAAACACCTATCCTTTTATTCCTTAATAACCGCTGCTTCTGTTGTCCAAAGGGAGGCTGCTGTCTCAACGGCAGTTCGCAGAAGCTCTACAGTGGTTTTGGTTGAGTCTACAATTCCATGCTCCAGAAGGGAAATGTATTGATTTGCCGCGGCATCGTAGCCCATCCACACATCCTCATATTCCAGCAGCTTTTGTACAACAGGTCCTCCGTCTTCGCCAGCGTTTTCTGCAAGGCGCTTTACCGGCTCCAGAAGCGCATTGTGAAGGCACTGGACACCCGCCAGTTCGTCCCCTTCCATCTGGGAGAGAAGGGGGGCCAGCGCCTTCATAGCGTGCAGGTAAATCTGTCCACCGCCGGGAAGAACGCCATGGCGCTGCATGTTTCGAATGGCGTGGACCGCGTTTTCCAGCAGGTATTTCCGTTCAAACATTTCGTATTCTGTAACGCCGCCTGCAATGATTTCCACATTCCGTCCGTTCAGAATTCTGGCAGTTGTCTGAAGCTGCCCTATCTCATGGGCGAACTTATTATTTGCCAGCTGCTTCTTAACAAGCTCCGTGAGCATCTGAACCATCTCGGGGCTTTCCAGAGGGAAGCCCCGAAGCAGGGTGGTTTCCATATCGATTTTGGCATATTCTGCCACACCGCAGGCTTCCAGGCCGCAGTCCTCCAAACGGCGACCGCTGTTTTCCTCGAAAACCATGGCACCGGTTTTGGCGGACAGGGCAAACAAGTGCCTGCGGCGGGTCTCGCCGTGACCGGGCGCATGGGCCAATACCAGCTTTACCCGCTGAGAAGCCACATTGGCGGCAAGAATTTTTACGACATCATCCGCAATGTCCGATACGATCATCAGAAGGGGCGTGTGGGTCTGGCTGGCCTGAACCACCACGTTTCCAATCTCCCGGATATCCTTTATTTTTTGGTTTACCAGAAGAACCCGGCAGTTATGGAGCTCCGTGGATTTGGTAACCTCCTGCTCGGCAAATTCCCGACCATACAGGCCGTATTCATATTGGGCACCGTCCCAGATATTCAGGTGGGTATCCCGACCCTGGCTGTCCAGAACGGTGACGATTCCCTCAGGACCCACCGCGGAGCAGGCTTCCAGGGCCAGCGCACCCAATTCCCCATCTTTCGCAATCCGGGCGGCAGCCTTTTGCACAAGCGCGTCCTCGCAAGGGATGCTGACTGCCTCAATGGCTTTCACTGCCGCGTCCAGCCCCCGGTATACACCATTGCGCATCAGGGCCGGATTATAACCGGCTGCAATTCGCTGATAGCCTTCGCTCAGCAGAGCATTGGCAAGAATGGTGCAGGTGATGGTTCCGTCGCCGCATTCTGTGCCGATTTTTAAAGCCGCATCCCGGATCAGCATGGCGCCAATGGATTCAAATTCATTTTCCAGGGCAAAATCCGTCAAAACCTTTCGTCCGCTGTTTGCGATGATGGGAAGATCATATTTCTGATCCATGATCGTATTGCGACCAACAGGACCATAGTTATGGGCAACCACATCTGTCAGCTGACGGGCTCCGGAGCGGATGTCCTTTTGTAATTCTTCTCCAAATTGAATGTGCGCCATGTTGGCACCTCCTGATTGTTAATAACCAAAAATTCTTTCCGCCCGTGCCATGTTGGCAGAGCCGTCGATACCGAAGGGGCAGCGCCTGGTGCAGGACTGGCAGTGGATGCAGTCGCCGCCCTTGACAGACAGTGCATCGTATCTGGCCCGAAGCTCCGGCGTCAATTCGTTTTCTGCCATATCCGCCAGCTTGGTGACTTCGGCAATGTCAATCCCCTTGGTGCAGGGCTGGCAATGGTTGCAGTACATGCACTGCTTCTGGAACCGGCCCACCAGACTGTCATTGATTTCGCCGAAATCCCGTTCTTCCTCGGTTGCCGTCAAATAGGCAAGGGCGGCGTTCAGCTCTTCCAGGTTCTTCACGCCGGGAACCGGACAGCCAACCTGGGGAATGGAGAGAATGTAGCTGATGCACTGGACCGGGGTCAAACTCAGCAGACCTTTCAGCCGACCATCCTCGTGGTTTTTCAGGATGTTGCCTGCGGCATAGGGCTTCATTGCCACAATGGGAACGCCCATTTCTTCACACAGGTCATACAGCTCCTGTTTGGTGGGATAGCTTGCCTTTTCTTCCTCGGTCATTTCCTTCACCGGGCGGCCCTTCATTCGGGCGTCGGCGCTGTCCTGGGGCAGCAGATTGAACAGGGGATTCACCGGGAACATCAGTACATCGATTTTACCGGAGCGGATCGCCTCCATGGCAACCTTGGTAGTGTGGGTGCTGATGCCGATGAGCTTTGCCTTTCCGGAATCCTTTAATTCCCTGGCATAGTCATACATCCACCCATCCAGCATCTGGTGCATGTCGCCCAGGTCATCGCAGTTATGCAGGTACAGCACATCGACATAGTCGGTCTGGAGCTTTTCGAAGAACTGATTCATATACTCTTTGCACAGCTCCGGATCACGGGATTTGCTGTACTGACCGTTTTTATCCACAGCGCCCAGATGTCCCGCCAGATAGACCTTTTCCCGGATGCCTTTCAGGGCGTTGCCGTAGTATTCTCTGGTGGTGGGCGTTCCCACAAAGAGGTCAAAGTAATTGATGCCGGCGTCTACGGCGGCCCGGACAACTTCCTTCACCTGGGCTTCCTCCGCGAACCAAAGGTATTCACAGCCCATACCGATGGCGCTGACCTCCAGCCCCGTTTTGCCAAATTTACGATAAATCACGCGTTCGCCTCTATTTCTGCTGAAGCTTTGCGGCGGCCTCGTCCCGCTGGCGGCAGATATCCGCCCATTTGGGCATGGTTGCCAGCTTTTCGGACAATTCCTTCATTACCTTGGGAATGTCAATCATCTGGGGACACATTTTGGCGCATTTTCCGCAGGCAAGACAGGCGCTGGGCTGCTTGTCCTCCGGCAGGCATTCCAGACGCATGCTTACATTTGTCGCGGCAGCAAAGCGCAGTTCATTGTAAGAGGCAATCAGCATGGGGATATCCAGCCCCATGGGGCACTCCTTGGTACAGTAGCGGCAGGCCGTGCAGGGAATGGAATCCTTCATTCCTTCGGCAATTGCGAGCAGTGTTTCGGTTTCCTCCTCCGAAAGCGGCTTGACCGCAGAGAAGGTTTTCACGTTGTCCTCCATCTGCTCCAGATTGGACATGCCGGACAGAACCATGGTCACCCCAGGGATGCTTTGCAGGAAACGGAAGCCCCAGGCAGGGATGCTCTCGTCAGGCCGCATGGCTTTCAGCTTTTCCTCAGATGCTTCGTCCAGCTTGGCAAGACGACCGCCCCGAACAGGCTCCATGACCCAAATGGGGATGTTGTACTGATTCAGCAGCTCCACCTTGCTCTTGGCGTCCTGCAATGTCCAGTCCAGATAGTTCAGCTGGATCTGGCAGAACTCCATGTGCTCTCCCACAGCATCCAGGAACCGTTTCAGGGTTTCCGGACGTCCATGGCAGCTAAAGCCCAGGTGCTTGATGCGACCCAGCTTCTTCTGCTCCAGGAAATATTCCACAATGCCCCACCTGGAATCCAGATAGGTATTGATGGAGTTTTCATATACATTGTGCAGCAGATAAAAGTCAAAATAATCGACGCCGCACTTTTTCAGCTGGTCCTCAAAAATAGCCTTGGGATCATAGCTCTTGCTGATCTGGTGACCGGGATACTTGGTAGCCAGATAATAGGAGGACCTGGGATATTTGCGCAAGGCCTTGCCAATGGCAATCTCGGATTGTCCGCCATGGTATGGATAGGCAGTGTCGAAATAGTTGATGCCATGGTCAATGGCATAGGCGGTCATAACCTCTACCTGTTCCTGGTCGATGGAACCGTCAGCCAGGGTAGGCAGACGCATGGTGCCAAAGCCCAGATTGGAAAGCTTCACGCCCTGAAAATCCTTGTAAATCATTGCTTTCTCCCGTTTCGTATAGCTTAGCCAGACACCGCCGCCGTCCAGAGCCTGAACATGCTTCAAATCAAAGGAAATACAGCGTCCTGCATTGGTCGGGTCCTCAAAAAGCGAGGCATTCTTCGAATCTCCGTCGGCAAAGGGAATCATCATAATACTCAGCTCATCGACATAGCCGTCTTTGGCGAACGTCCAGTTGGTAATGCCGCCTCCGGCAATGAGCAGCCGTTCAATGGAGAAATACCGCTTCAGCTTTTCCAGCAGAACCCCGCAGTCCAGAGTCTCCTTGCCCGCAAAAACATAGGAAATCCCATTGCTGCGCAGATAGGCAAGATAATCGTTGGATACGACCTCCGTCAGGACCTCAATAATATGAGCCGGCGCCCGGCCTTTCTTGGAAGGGTAGCCGCCATTCCAGCCCAAAACGCCTTCCGTGTCCAGGGAAACGATATAGTTGCCAAAGGTGGCATCCGCAATGTAGTCTTCCTTGGGGTAGATCTCCTCGCTGTGAGGCAGCTCACCGGCATACCCCTCCGAAAAGCCCTGGGCCATGGTGGTTGTACCATACAGCACAGCCTGATAGTTCATATTCTGCCGAATAAACTTACCGGCCTCAAAAACAGGCTTTGCCTCCGGTACCTGAAACCAGGTGCCGTCGATCTTTCCGTCCAAAGAGGTGACCATGTGGCAAATAACATAGGGCCTGTTCATATATTTGCCTCCTTATTTCAGCGCCTTGCCGATGTCAAAGGCCTTTCCTTCCAGCTTACCCAGACTCCGATAGGCCCGGAAAATAGGATCATAGGTCAGAACGCCGATCTTATCGGCATCGATTCTGCCCTCCGCGTCCAGAACACTTTCATCGGCACTGATGTTCACAATTTTGCCCAGGGCCTTTCCGTCGGAGGTTTCGCCCACATACTCACATTCCAGGGTCATGGACAGCTCATTGATAATTGGGGCGTTGACAAATTCACTCTTTGTGGTGGTAAAGCCCGCAATCTCCAGCTTGTTGGGGTAATCCTTGCCGGAGGCGACGCCCAGGAAGTCACAGGCTACCTGGTGCTTTACCTCGCCCACGCTGACGGTGAAGGCGCCGGTCTTGCGGATATTCTGGGTTGTTTTGTGATTGGCGCCGAGGCAAAGAAGCACGGTTTCATAGTCGCGAATCGTGCCCCAACCGGCGTTCATGGCATTGGGGACTCCGTTCTCATCATAAGCTGCCACGATCATTACCGGCATGGGCAGCATCCAGGGCTGGGTTCCAAAGTTCTTTCTCATAACGAATTTCTCCTGATTATCATAGTTTTTATCACAATTATAATGGATTTCTATACATTCTGTCAATAGCCAAAGTATTCTCTTGCCTGCTTCATTTTCTTGGAGGGATTGATATGGAAGGGGCAGCGCTCGTCACACAATCCGCATTCTACGCAAGTACGGTGTAAAGCTGGAAAACTTCCATATCGATCCCTGTGTTATGGCCCTTGCCACCATGCCCACCGCACTGAAGGACTTCGAGAAGTGCATCCAGGGCATCCATGATTATGCCCCTCAAGTCAAGGTTACCGGCGCCATCTCCAATATCTCCTTTGATATGCCTGCCCGGAAATATGTGAACGCCAATGCCATGGCCTACGCCATTGCGGCTGGACTGGACAGCGCCATTATGGACCCCTGCAATATGGACATGATGGGCACCATCTTCGCCTGCGAGGCGCTTCAGATGAAGGACAAGGCAGGCCGGAAGTATAACCGTGCTTACCGTCAGGGTAAGTTTGGTGTAAAGAAATAACACGTTTCTTTATCTTTCCATGTGGGTGCCGGGCAGGAGCAGTGCCTGCCCGGCATCCGGGGGGACCACCTTATGAAGAATTCAAAAAACGTCCGTTACGCTCCTTTGCCCCTTCCCGGTATCAGTCGAAACCTGCCCGGCTGATACCGAAAGGGACAATTTTTCTCTCTCAATACGACGTTTTCTTCGTGCTTTTTCTGGTGATATAACGGGTTTGGCTTCCAACGCAAATTTGTATATTTTACTTGACTGTTTGTAAAAAAGAAGCTATACTAAAGAAGTGTTTGATACGGAATTTCATCAAACATTCTTGCGCATACCGCAGATTTAGTATGAATAATGGGAGTATCATTTTATGTATCCTCTTGTGTTTCAAACAGATTTCGGCCTTGTGGACGGCGCGGTCAGTGCTATGTACGGTGTGGCCTATTGTGTCAATCCGGAGCTGAAAATCCATGACCTGACCCATGATATTACGCCGTATAATATCTGGGAGGCCAGTTACCGCCTGATCCAGACCATTGACTATTGGCCGGATCATACCGTATTTGTTTCGGTTGTGGACCCTGGTGTGGGCTCCACCAGACGAAGTGTGGTGGTGAAGACAAAATCCGGGAAGTTTATTGTTACCCCGGATAACGGCACCCTGACCCATGTGATTCGCCTGGACGGCATCGAGGCGGCCCGGGAGATTGATGAGCACGTTAACCGCCTGCCCCGGTCGGGAGAAAGCTATACCTTCCATGGTCGGGACGTTTATGCCTATACCGGTGCCCGGCTTGCCAGCGGTGTCATTGCCTTTGAGGAAGTGGGCCGGGAGGTAGATACCGGAAGCCTGGTGAGTCTGCCCATTGTGGAGCCGTATCTTGACGGAAACGCCGCCTGCGGCACCATTGATGTGCTGGACGTTCGTTTCGGCAGCCTGTGGACCAACATTCCCCGAACTTTGTTCTTACAGACGGGTATCCATTATGGAGATCGGGTCAGCATCACCATTGAGAACGACACCCGTACCGTGTACCGCAACATCATCCTCTTTACCAAAAGCTTTGCGGATGTGTATGTGGGGGAGGCCCTTGCCTATGTGAACAGCCTGGACTGTGTTGCCGTTGCCATTAACCAGGGCAGCTTTGCCAGAGCCTATAATATCGGCACCGGCAACTCCTGGCGTATTCGAATCGAGCCGTTCAAGGGATTTTAAATCCGTTTCACAAGGAAAGGATAAAAAGCTGTTTTGGCGTTATGCCTGAACATATAAAAGGAAACTCTGAGTCAAATGTCTGCGGCTGAACAGCGGATCTTTCCCTCCACCTGTGCAGCTTCAAAAGTGGGAAATACATCCAGGATTTTCTCACTTTTGAAGCTTTCGGCGGAAGGAAAATCTCTCGCTGCCAGCCCTTGCCGATTTCATCAGAGCTTCCAAAGATTATGGAGGAAGAATCGTATGAAAAAGTTTTCTGTGAAGACCATCGTTGCCATCGGTATCGGCGCCGCCCTGTTCTTTGTCCTGGGCCGCTTTGTCGCCATTCCCAGCCCGGTGCCCAACACCAACATCTCTGTGCAGTACGGCTTGCTGGCGTTCCTGGCTGTGGTTTACGGCCCTGCCGCAGGCGCGCTGATCGGCTTTATCGGTCATGCTCTGATCGACTTCAGCTACGGCTGGGGCGTGTGGTGGAGCTGGGTTATTGCTTCCGCAGTCTTCGGCCTGCTGATGGGCTTTGCCACCAAAGCTCTGAAGATGGACGAGGCGGAGATGGGCAAGAAGGGCCTGATCAAGTTCAACGTGGCTCAGGTCGTCTGCCATCTGGTCTGCTGGATGCTGGTTGCTCCCGTGCTGGACGTTTATATGATGGGCGAGCCCTGGGATAAGCTGATTGCCCAGGGACTGATGGCCGGCGTTGCCAATGCTGTCACCACTGTCATTGTAGGCAGCCTGCTGTGCGTTGCTTACGCTGCCACCAAGACCAAGGCCGGCAGCTTGACCAAGGAGTAAGCAGTCTCATTAAAAAAGGCAGGCCATGCGCCTGCCTTTTTCAGTCAGGAGGAATCCCATTGGAAAGAGAAACCATAATCTCCTTTGAAAACTTTGGTTTTCAATATACTGCTCAGGCCGAACCCACTCTTTTTGATATCAATCTGAAGATACATAGGGGGGAGAAAATCCTGATTGCCGGTCCTTCCGGCTGCGGGAAGTCAACCCTGGCCCACTGCATCAACGGCCTGATTCCCAACTCCTACCCGGGCAAGATCACCGGCAGCCTGACCGTTGGGGGAGAGGATACCGGGAAATTGGGGCTGTTTGGCCTGTCAAAAACGGTGGGCACAGTGCTTCAGGATTCCGACGGTCAGTTCATCGGCCTGACGGTGGCGGAGGATATTGCCTTCGCCCTGGAAAATGACTGCATTCCCACCAAGGAGATGCACGATCAGGTGGAGAAAATTGCGGAGCTGGTGGATGTGAAGCAGGTGCTCCACCACGCCCCCCATGAAATCTCCGGCGGACAGAAGCAGCGGGTAGGCCTGGGCGGTGTGATGGTGAATCAGGTGGAGGTGCTGCTGTTCGACGAGCCTCTGGCGAACCTGGACCCAGCCACCGGAAAGCAGGCCATCGTGCTGATTGATGAGATTCAGAAACATACCGGTTGTGCGGTGATTATCATTGAGCATCGGCTGGAGGATGTCCTCTATCGCCCGGTTGACAGAATTGTGGTTATGGGCGAAGGGCGTATTCTTTACGATGATGATCCGGATAAATTGCTTTGCATGGACCTGCTCCAGAAGAGCGGCATTCGGGAGCCGCTGTATGTCACGGCACTGAAATATGCAGGGGTGAAGCTGGCGCCCCAGATGAGGCCTTCTTATCTGCCGGAGCTGACCCTTTCCGAAGAACAGAAAGCCCAGGTCCGCAGTTGGTTCGCGAAGCAGCCGCCGACGGAAAAAAGACAGCTGCAGGAGGTTCTGCTCCAGGCGGAAGGCATTGATTTTACTTATGAGGGCGGGCACCATGCCCTTCGGGGCATCAGCGCGGTGATCCACAAGGGAGAAATGCTCAGCATTGTGGGTACCAACGGCGCGGGAAAATCCACCTTCTCCAAGGTGATCTGCGGCTTTGAAAAGCAGCAGGCAGGCACGCTGATGCTCAGCGGCACGGACCTGAATACCTTAAGCATTAAGGAACGGGCCGATCATATCGGCTACGTCATGCAGAATCCGAACCAGATGATTTCCAAAACCCAGATCTATGATGAGGTAGCGCTGGGCCTTCGGAACCGTGGCGTTTCGGAGGAGGAGATCCGTCCCAGAGTGGAGCGTACTCTGCAAATCTGCGGCCTGTATCCCTTCCGGAACTGGCCTGTTTCCGCACTGAGCTACGGGCAGAAAAAACGGGTCACCATCGCATCCATTCTGGTACTGGAGCCGGAAATGATCTTGCTGGATGAGCCAACCGCTGGTCAGGATCTGAAGCACTACACGGAGATTATGGATTTTCTGGCGGAACTGAACCGGCAGGGCGTTACGGTTGTGCTGATTACCCACGATATGCACCTGATGCTGGAATATACACCCAGGGCAATTGTATTCCATGAGGGAAAGATCATTGCCGACAAGTCCGCCGCCGAGGTGCTGAACTCGCCGGAAATTGTAAAAACGGCCCATTTGAAGGAAACCTCCCTGTATCACCTGGCGAAGCAATGCGGCATCGGGGACCCGGAGGAATTTACCCGGCGCTTTATTTCCAGAGATCGGGAGGTGCGAAAAGCATGATCAATCTGTTTAATTACATCGACCGCCCATCTCCCATTCACCGGCTCACCGGAGCCAGCAAGCTGGTTTGTCTAGTTGCCTGGACAGTGGCAGCCATGACCAGCTTCTATACGCCGCTGCTTTTGGCACTGACGGTGGCAGCCATTATCCTGTTCCGGACGGCAAAGCTGAAGGTTAAGGATATTTCCTTCATGCTGGGCATTATGGTGGCGTATATCGTGCTGAATAACGTGCTGATTTTCCTGTTCAGCCCGGAGCATGGCACCAGCATCTATGGAACCCGGACGGTACTTTTCCGCATTGCAGGCCCCTATGTGGTCACCGCAGAGCAGCTGTTCTATCACCTGAATGTGATTTTGAAAAATGCCTGCACCATTCCCATTGTGCTGCTGTTCGTCTGCACCACCAATCCGTCGGAATTTGCTGCCTCCCTGAACCGGATCGGTGTCAGCTACCGGATCAGCTATGCGGTAGCGCTGGCCCTGCGCTACATTCCCGACATCCAGCGGGAGTACCGGGACATCTCCCTGGCCCAGCAGGCCAGAGGTACGGAAATGAGCAAAAAGGCCAGCCTGGTCAGCCGCCTGAAAGCTGCCAGCTCCATCCTGATTCCTCTGATCCTTTCCTCTCTGGATCGGATCGAGACCATCTCCAATGCCATGGAGTTGCGGGGCTTCGGCAAAGAAAAACAGCGCACCTGGTATTCCGGAAGGAAGTTCTCCCGAATGGATATCCTCTATATGGCAGCCTGCGGCTTGTTGGTGCTCCTGTCCCTGACGCTGACCTACCTCAATGGCGGACGGTATTTTAATCCCTTCCTCTGAAACGGGAAAGCGCAGAGGTGGGCAGCACCGCTTCTGACTTCATTTAGCCACTTGACAAATTCCCTCCGCACCCGAACCGGGAGCGGAGGGAATTCTTATCTCTATTTCAGGTATTTTCCGGAATTACCGGTCTTTGGGGATGGCAGCCAGCGGGGCTTTTGCTTGGGATACGCGAGAATCAGAAGCACCAGGGCGCAGCCCAGGGAGACCTTCCAGCCCAGGGACAAAGCGCCGTTTTGATAGCGGAAGGTCACAGTATGGCTGCCCTCCGTCAGGGGCACAGCGCACATACAGTCGCCCACCAGCTGGATGGGAACCGGAACGCCGTCTACTGAGGCGGTCCAGTTGCCGTTTTGCGGGATGGAGGTATAGAGCAGTCCGTCCCGATTGCAGTTTATGTTACCGGAGACACAGGTGCTTTGAAACGCCGTCAGATTCCAGGTACAGGCATTCAGAATATCGTAGCCCTCCCAGAACCGGTCGTGGTTCAATATGGCGGAGCTGACCGTCATGGTACTCTCTTCGCCCTCCTTGCAGACAATGCGGACGGCGATGGTATCGCCGGTTTTGACATCCTGCACCGCCAGCATTTGGGGCAGACTGATGCTTTCCTGGTAAAGCTCCACATCGTTCACGCTGACATAGAAGCTGTTCCGCTTGGGAAGGTTCAGGTAAATGCAGGCAAAGCCGTCCCGGTCCGCCTGGAAGCGGTAGGTGATGTCGGAATTGGCGGTGCTGCCGTTATACTGGCAGTAGCCGCTTCCGTTCGTCTCCACAACATTGACGCCGTTGCCGGTGATGGTGGTATTTTCTCCGGAAACCGGATGCCAGACATCCTCAGAAATCCCCGTGGAGGAACTGAAAATGGCGTTTTGAAGCAGGAAGGGATTTCCGGCGGAATGAAAGTCCTGACCGGCAAGGGCACTTTCCGCCAGGAAACCCAGGGGAAGGTAGGCCTGGTTTTCCAGCAGGGTGGTGTCGCCGAAGTGGTTCACCTCCCGGAAGAAGGTACTGGTTTTATCCTTGCCATCCCGTTCAATCATATATTTGAGCCCCAGATACAGGTTCGATACCGGGGAGCTTTCTTCGAAGAGATAACGGTTGTAGGTATTTTTTGCTCCATAGCCCAAAGCCCGCATGAATTCCGTAACCTGGACGTTGGCAGAGCTGGTAAAGGCGGAGACGCCGTTGTAGCCATTGAGGGCGCCATCATTGAGGGTTTGGGAATGGGTGGTCTCCGCACGGTAGAATAGATTATCTTCTTCCCGCTCCTTCATATAGCGAATCACGGAAGCCGAATAAGTTGTGCCCTTGGGATAGTTGGATACGCCGGTTCCAGTAAAGTACAGCCCGAAGCAGACTAAGGTGCCGGTCAACTCCACAAACATGACCATCATCACCAACAGCCGGGACAGCCGACGCTGCCGGACCTGATCCTGCCGGATGCGAATCAGCTCCCATTGGGAGGCATCTTCGGGGATCGTGGGCCGGATGCCGCCATAGAGCATGGACAGCAGATACAGGACCAGAAAAACCAGATTGTAAAGCAGGTACAGGGGAATCTCAAAATCCCAGGAGAAAAGGGAAAAGGGAACGGTCTTGGTCAGGTCATTGGAGCAGGCCAGAAGTCCACCCGTCAGAATCCCGGCAGCCACAAAATGATGCCAACGGAATTTCTGCCGCAGGAGCCAGGCCCGATAGGCCATGTACAGTACCACAAAGCTGTACAGGAAGCTGAACCGGTAGGGAATCATGTTGGTAAAGTGGAAGCCGTGCCAGATGTAGTCCAGCTGCCGGATAATGAAGCTGACATTGAAAAACAGCAACAGGGCCACGGCACAGATTTTGTCCCGGCGCTTGACATCCTTTGCCATCAGGTAGAGGAACATGAGGAAAATGCTTCCAATACCGCAGTACACATTGGGAAGTCCCTCTTTAAAGTTTGGCTCAATGGCGCCGCCCATATTTCCCGCCACCTGACGCATGGCGTCCAGAAGTCCCCAAAGGGTATTTTTATCCGCAATGTTCAGGCGGAAGCCGGTGGGAAACTTGTTGACGCTGCTTTGGGTGGTCTGAAGAGCGGCAAGGGCCGGAAGGGTGAGAATGGCAGTCATGCCAATGGCAAGGGCAGAAAAAAGAGCGATTCGCAAAAGATCCAGAGTAAACTTTTTCCAGCCGCCCCAGCGGCAAATTTCATAGACGAAGAACAGAAGAAAAACAAAGATGCAGGTAAACAAACCTACATAATAATTGGCAAAAATGGAGAAGAACAGGGTCAGCGTATACAGCAGAAACTTCCTGTCCCGGAGAAGCTGCACCGTGCCCAGAGCCACCAGAGGCAGCAGGGCAAAGGTGTCCAGCCACATAACATTCCACTGAAAGCCCAATGCCCAGGCGCACAGGCCGTAAAAGCCCCCGAAGACCGCAATGGAGAGGTCATCCTTGCCAAATAGCTTTTTCAGGAAGATGGCGAAGCACAGGCCTGCCAGTCCCAGCTTGATGGGTACCAGCAGGGAAAAGTATTCCAGCAGCCACCCTTCCGGAATCAGCACGCTGACCAGATTCAGGGGGGATGCCAGATAGTAGGCAATCAGACCCAGGTAGTCCATACCCATGCCCACGCTCCAGGTATAGATCAGTCCGGACCCGCTGCGCAGAGCCTGCCGAAAGGCCACAAAAAAAGGATAATACTGATGGTACATATCCGAATACAGCATGGAATACTTTCCGAATGGCTCATACTGGCTGATGAGCATAACAAGGAGCATTCCTACACAGGGAATGGCAAAGGCCAGGGCCAGAAAGTTCCATTTTATGGGTTTCTTTAAGGATAGTTTCATAGGTTTCTCCCATCCGTAACTGCGTAAAGTAATTTATAGTTTACCACTTTTTCCCGGGAAGGTAAAGGTGGACGCTGGGAATTTTTACGAAAAAAACGTTAAGAATTCATTAACAGCCCCCAGAGAAAATTTTCTCCGGGGGCCCTGATGCAAAAATACGGCGCTGCCTGAATGGGGGCAGCGCCGTATAGGATGGGAAAAGGTCAGGTATTTTTGGGAGCTTCCGTCTTTTGACTGCTTCTTCTGCGGCGGCGACGGCGGGGGCGGGAATAGTCCTCCGGGTCCGCCTTTTCTGCCCGACGGGCATAGACCTCGGCGGCTTCGGAGGTGGCCTCGTAGGTGAGTCTGCTGACTCGGATTTTCCCGTCCGGCTGCTGGGACAGCCGTACTCGGATCAGGAATTTTCCATGCTCCGGGCAGGTGGCAAGGTCCATATACCGGTGTCCCGGCTGGGCAAACCACCGGGAGCCAAGCATTCTGCCGTCACAGACAGGACAGCGGTTTTCCTCCCCGGACATGGCGCTCAGCGCGCTTCGTTTATCCGCATAGTCATGGAATACCTTTCGGGCAATGCAGCCGGGGAGCTCTGCCCCATGGAAGCCGTTTTCGTGGCTTTTCAGTGCCTCGTCATATTCCTCCGCGCCCTGCTGTAAATTCAGCCTGGCGCAGATCAGAGCGGTGTGGTAGGCATCTCCCAGGGCGTCGTGGGCAGGACGGGATGGCTCAATGCCGAAAATTTCCATGGCGGTTTTCAGGGCCTTCTGAGAGGTGGAGCCGTCGGTCTGAGCGTTGAAGATCATTTGCGCATTGTACCAGCGATTGGTAAAATCGGTATCCAAACCGTAAAGCTGGAGATTTTCCCGGAGAATGCCGATATCGTCAAAGCCCCAGGTCAGGAAGATAACGTCCTCACCGCACCAGCGGCGGAACTGCTCCATGGCCTCCGGGAAGGAGACCCCCTCCTCCCGAAGCCGGGCTTCTTTAATGCCGGTGAGCTTGCTAACCCGGCGATTTAACCGGCGGTAGTATTTGGGCTTTACCATAACCTGGAATTCGTCGGCGACCTGCTGGTCCTGTGTCACCCGGACAGCACCAATCTGGATGATTTCCCCCCGGATCGCCACCGGCAGAACCTTCTTGGAAGAAGGAGAGCCGGGCCAGGGCTGGTTCCATTCCATATCCAAAACGATGTAATTCATTGCTATAACCTCTGTATCGCAGAATCCTTTTCCCTATCATATCATATGGCAGGGGTGTCTGCAACCAGAAAGTTGGAAAAGTCCCCGATATTCTGCCCCAGAGAATCCCTGGGGCAGAAACCCGTTTTACTGCTCCATAAAAGCCTTTCGGTCCAGGTCGCCCTCCTGCCAGGAGGCGCTTTTTCCGCAGACCGGGCAGGGGTCGCAGGCACGGATGCCCTCATAGGTGTAGCCGCAGTTCAGGCACCGCCAGCGGATGGGGGCTTCCTTTTCTGTCAGCTCGCCCTTGAGCAGTTGGGTTTCCAGGGTGCGGAACTGACCCTGGTGGACCCCTTCGATGCGGGCAATCTGCATCCAAAGCCGGGCGGCGTCCTTATAGCCCTCCTGCCGGGCAATCTCCGCGAAGCCGGGATAGACATTGTCGTGCTCCTCCTGCTCCCCGTCAGCGGCATAGCTCAGGTTTTCCACAGTGGTGCCCAACTGGAAGGGATAGCCGGCGCTAATCTCGATATTGGCGTCGCAGCCTCCCAGCTTCTGAATCATCTCCAGAAACTCTTCGGCGTGGACGGCTTCATTGTCGGCGGTCTCCTGGAAGATGCGGGCGATCCATTCCTGGTTTTCCTTCCGGGCAATATTTGCGTAGACCGTATAGCGGCTCCTTGCCTGGGATTCTCCGGCGAAGGAGCGGGCCAGGTTTTTCCGTGTTTCTGAGTGAATAAATTCCATAATCATTTCCCCTTTCTGGAAATAGGATTTCCGGAAAAAGGGAACCTATACAAAAAGCACCCGCCTCCCGAAAAAGGAGGCGGGCGCAGAAGAGGTTTGGAAACTTACAGCTGATCCTTTACCAGAGACAGGGCAGCCTCGTCGGCAACCAGCGTAAAGTCGGGATGGAGCTGGAGAATGGAGCCGGGAGCCTGGGGACGGATGGGGCCAAAGAAGCAGTCCTTCACAGCCTGGGCCTTATTTTCGCCGTTGACGACCAGCAGTACCCGCTTTGCCTTCATAATGGCGCCGATGCCCATGGTGTAGGCATGGGTGGGAACATCGTCCCGGGTGGGGAAGAAACGGGCGTTGGCATCAATGGTGGAATCCTTTAAGGCAACCTTGTTGGTGCCCTTCACAAAAGCGTCGTTAGGCTCATTGAAGCCGATGTGACCGTTGGGGCCCAGGCCCAGTAGCTGGAGATCGGCGCCGCCAAAGGCTTCGATAACGGCGTCGTAGCGGGCGCACTCAGCCTCAGCGTCGGGGTTCATACCGTTGGGGATGTTGCAGTTATTCTGGTCGATGTTCACAT
>CAYRDE010000028.1:0-20235 GCA_964422935.1 uncultured Oscillospiraceae bacterium
AAGCTCACGGAGATCCGCTATGAGCGAAACGACCTGGATTTCTCCCGGAATAAGTTCCGGCTTCGTGGCGACACCCTGGAAATCTATCCCGCCTACTGGACGGGACGGGCCATCCGGGTGGAGTTTTTCGGGGACGAGGTGGACCGAATCAGCGAGATCAATGCCGTGTCCGGCATGGCGGAGCGGTTTGTGGATCACGTTGCCATCTATCCCGCCAGCCACTATGTGGCCTCCAAGGAGAAGCTTCACCGGGCCATGGTGGAAATTGAGAAGGAATGTGACCAGCAGGTTCAGTTTTTCAGGGACAACAATAAGCTCATCGAGGCCCAGCGGATCGCCCAGCGGACCAACTACGATCTGGAAATGCTGACGGAAATCGGCTTCTGCAACGGCATCGAGAACTATTCCCGGGTCATTCAGGTACGCCGGCGACCGGAGCCGGAAGGATGCCCTGGTGAACTACGGCTTCCGGCTGCCCTCTGCCTACGATAACCGGCCCCTGACCTTCCCGGAATTCGACCAGAAGATCAACCAGGTGATCTATGTTTCCGCTACCCCCGGGGAATATGAGCAGACCCGGTCCGGTCAGACGGTGGAGCAGGTGATCCGGCCCACGGGCCTTCTGGACCCGGTGGTGGAGGTGCGTCCCATTGAAGGCCAGATTGATGACTTAATCGGGGAGATTAACGCCCGCTCTGCCAAAAATGAGCGGGTGCTGGTAACTACCCTGACCAAGAAGATGGCGGAGGACCTGACGGTGTACCTGCAAAAGGCGGGGATCAAGGTCCGCTACATGCACTCGGACATCGGGGCCATGGAGCGGATGGAGATCATCCGGGACCTGCGGATGGCGAAGTTTGACGTGCTGGTGGGCATTAACCTCCTTCGGGAAGGCCTGGACCTGCCGGAGGTGAGTCTGGTTGCCATTCTGGACGCGGACAAGGAGGGCTTCCTCCGGTCGGAAACCAGTCTGATTCAGACCATTGGACGAGCTGCCCGAAACGCCGAGGGCAAGGTGATTATGTACGCCGATGTGGTGACCCCTTCCATGCGGGCAGCCATTGACGAAACGGCCCGCCGCCGGGAAATCCAGGACGCCTACAACAAGGCCCACGGCATTGTGCCAAAGACCATTATCAAATCCGTCCGGGATCTGATTGAGATTTCCTCTCCCACCGCCGAGCGGAAGGGCCGCAACGGCGTGAAGATGACGAAGGCAGAGAAGGAAAAGGAGATTGCCCGTCTGGAGAAGCAGATGAAGGAAGCGGCAAAGATGATGGAATACGAGTACGCCGCCGTGCTCCGGGATCAGATTATCGAGCTGAGAGGAAATGGGACCTGATTGTGTCGGTCCCCAATCTTCCCCGTCTGAGCGAAAGATCAGACGGGGATTTTTGCTGTGTGACTGACCTTGCCCAATGGGGCGTATTGGTTAAGAACCGATACTGTTCCCTATTATATCATTTAAAAAACGATATTTCAACACTTTCTACATCTGTAAACCCATATTTTTGACTGTAATGTGGGTTACAATATGCACAAGGTGGTGATGGTATGGATGAAAAGGACTTCGCTTCGCGTCTGGCACAGCTGCGTGAAAAGAAAGGCGTATCTGCCAGAGACATGAGCCTTTCCATAGGACAGAATCCGGGATATATCAACAACATCGAATTGGGAAAATCCATGCCATCTCTGTCCAGCATTCTTTATATCTGCGATTTTCTGGGTGTCACACCGAGCGAGTTTTTTGATTTGGAATCCCGGAACCCTTCGAAGCTGAATGAAATCACAGAAGAACTGAAACATTTGGATGATCGTCAACTGGATATTATTTTTGATGTCATCAGGGAAATGGTGAAATAAGTATAAAGAATAGGACCAGTTGTGAAATTCACAACTGGTCCTTACTGTTTCAATTATGACAAAAAGCGTGAATTCAAAAAGAAAATACCTTGCGAAACCGGAAAACGCTGATATAATGGTATCAGAAAGCAGGGTGGGTGGTGAAAAACGACATGTATATCATTGGAAAGATCGACACCGATATATTTCGTGTCGTTTCTTCTAACATCAAGACGAGTGAAGTAATCATTACAGAGGAACGAATTCAGCATATCTAAGAACATCACCCAAATGATTTTGAGAGATATTCGCAGTACATTTCTCATATGCTGCTATCTCCTCAGTATATTTTGGAAGATGATGTGCCAGATACGGCAGTTATACTACAGGAGTTTACAGAAGCAGGCGAACATTTTCGCTTGATTTTGAAATTAGCAGTTACAGAATCCGAAGTGGGTAAGAAAAATTCGGTACTCACTTTTCTGAAAATAAGTGAGAAGAAATTCAGAAAATACTTACGAAATAAAAAAATACTTTACAAATCAGAATAGAGCAGGTATAATAAACATAGAATAAGAAGGTACTTTGAGGTGGAGATTTAGTGTCGCCACACACCTCTCCGCAGGAGGGGTTAGCAAGAGATGCGGGGACAGGCACACCCGCCAAAGTACATTCTTATGAAGGAACCGAAATAGGTCATAAGCAGGGTAGGCAGTGCCGCAAGGCACTGCCTACAAATGTTTATGAAAGAATCCGAAAAAGCTGGCTGCTTTTTTGCAGCAGGCCTGTTGCCCTCTCAGTCTTGCTTCGCAAGCCAGCTCCCCCAAAGGGGGAGCCAAGGGCGTGGTTCAAAGATTTTAGAGCGGGAAAGATCATAGGCCAACCCACTTGGCTCCCCCTTTGGGGGAGCTGTCACGGCGCTTTGGCGACGTGACTGAGAGGGCATACCTGAGAGGGCATACCTGAGAGGGCATACCTGAGAGAGCAATACCTGAGAACCCCGCTCATTCCTCCACCTTCACAAACCTTGGTCCGTGGTAGCCGTCCCTGTCTACGATCTCCGTCCACATGGCGGCGGGGCGGACCCACAGGCCGCCATCCCCATACAGAGCACGGTAGACAACCATCTGCTCCAGGGTCTCCGAATGGGAGGCGATGCCAATCACCTCATAGAGCTTCCCTTTAAAATGCTGGTACTTGCCGGGCTGAATTTCCATATTTGCTCCTCCCAAAAAACGCGCGCCGGGATTTTCCCCGGCGCGCTTCGGTTCCTTCACTGGATTAGTTGGGTACGTTGCCCCGGGTGGTCATGTCGATGACGGAGTTGGGGTCAAAGATGTTGGTGAACAGGGACTGGTTCCAGGCGAGGCTGTTGCCGGTGACCATCAGACGCTTCTGGTGGACATAGGTGGTGTTGACCTCCGTGGAGGGACCGGTGGTGGATCTGCCCACAAAGTAGCGGAAGCCCTTGTTGCTCATGGCGGTGAAGGTGGCGCCGGTATAGTCGGAAATGTCAGCCTCCCGGGCGTATACCAGAATGTCCACATTCCCGATTACCGGGGTAATTTGCTGGTTCCACTGGTCCAGATCCTGGGTGATCTGGTTGGTGTTCCACTTACTGTAATCCTGGTTGGCGTAGGTGAAGCAGGCCAGGGTGTAGCCCTTCTGCCGCAGAGCGTTGACCAGGGTCGTTGCCCCCGCAATCTGCTCCTCCTGATAAGAAGCGCCTCTGCTGGCCACAAAGCTGGAGTTAATCCGGTAGCCGAAGATGCCCTCGCTGCCGGTAACCGCCAGGATGGCCTTTGCGCCCCGATAGGAGAAGTCGGGATGCTCCTTCAGGAAGGTCTCCAGAATGGGCACAAAGTCGTAGTCGCCGACCATGGTGGTGCCGTTGCTGTCCACATATTCGGCCTTGATATCGCCGTTCTCGTCCACCACCAGCTTGTTGGCAAAGCCGTCGCCGTCGTTCTGGATGCCGTCCTTGTTGTGGTCGGTCATGTACTCAAAGTAGTTGACCATAGTCTCCGTCAGCATAATGGGCTTCTTGCCCTCGGGCAGGCTGATGTTCTTGGGGAGAATGGTGCCGTTACTGTTGGTGGTGAAGCTGTCAAAGTTCACAAGGACATAGCCGTTGTTATACAGCTCTCCCAGAATCTTGGAAAATTCCGAGGTGGTGACAAAGTTCCGGTTGTACAGACCGCCGAATTCCTCGCTCTGCTTGGCTTTCGCCATGTCGTGAACCAGCACATGGAAGCTCAGGTTGGGAATCAGAGAGGGGTCCTGATAAACCACCAGCTGGCTCTGGGCTTCCACATATTCCGCCCGGAGGGCGTTGATCTCCGTAAACTTGGTGGAGTCCTCCACCGTTGACAGGAAGTTGTCAATGGCGGTGATGGCATCCTCATAGTTATATTCGCCTGCCAGGGCCTGGGCCTGCTGCAGCACGATCTGGGACTCGGACTCGGCCTGCTGGGCGGCGGACAGGGAGGACTGGAGCTGGCTTTCCTTGGCATTCTTCTCAAACACATGGAGCTTGATGGCGTTGGTCAGAGAGCCGATGGCAAAGGACAGCACCAGAATCAGAGACAGGCACACCACCAGAGCGGGCAGGTAGGCTTCCTTAAAGATCTGGGCCTTGGTCTTCCTGCGGCGGCGGGGGGCGTTGGGGTCTTTGGGTTCCTCCAGCAGCTCCTTGTGGAGCACAGGCGCAAAGTACAGGTCCAGGAACTTGGTGAAGATGTTGGGCTTGGCGGGCTTCTTCTCCCGGGGCTTCTTTTCCTTCGGTTCCTTTTTGGGCTTTCTCCGTTCCCGGCGACGGCGATTGGCGTCGTCTTCGGTATCCGGCTGGGAGTCCTCCTGATCCGCGGGTTCTTCCTCCGGGGGAAGCTCCGGCTCCTCCTCGACGGGAGGCTCCTCGTCCAGATTGGAGGGAACGGCGTCCGCGGGGAACTCAGGCGTTGTGCCGTAGCCGCCGGAGGTGAAGGACCGGTTCTTCTGGGCAAAGTCCGGCACGTCGTCGGTCAGCTCCTCGTCGGTAAAGGTATCGCCGGTTTCCTCATCGTCATCCAGGAACTCGCTCACATCAAAGTCAAAATCATCCTCCGGGATATCCTCCTGGGGGTCGCCGTCTTCCTGGGGCTTAAGCCCCAATTCCTCGTCGGTAAACTGGGAAAGGTCAATATCATCATCGAGGCCCTCCTCGCCGGAGAGAATCTTGGGGTCGAAATCGTATTCCTTATCGAAATCAAAATTGATGTCGAAATCATCATTAGCCATGGTTCATCCCTACCTTTATGGTATAGTCATAATTATTGTACCATTCCCAATAGAAAAAAGCAAGAACATTTGGTAAAAAATTATAGAAAAGCCCGCCCCTTAAAGGAAAATTAAGAGGCGGACTTCATAGTTCACACATAGCGCAGGGTGATCTGACCGAAGCTGACGCCGCATTTGACGGCGATGGTATCCACCGCGTCGGGAGCGGGGGAACCGATGACCGCTACATTGCCGAAGGCGGTGTGGGAATCCGGCACGGCTCGGATGGACCGGGGAACCAGCAGCGTCAGCTCACCGAAGGAGCAGCGCAGGTCGATGGGACAGCCGTCCCCGATTTCTTCGCAGCCCCCCAAGTCCACGGTCATGGAGCCGAAGCTTACCGCCGCCGTGCCCCGGGACAGCCGGGGGAGAGTGATCCGGTAGTTGTTTTCTCCAAAGGTTGTGGCACAGTCAAAGGCTTCCCCCGCCATGTCGCACCGGTTTTCTCGGGTGATACCGGGGAGCATGTGCCCGATGGGGATTTTGCCGGGCTTGCGGAGGGCTTCCACCAGCAGGTGCAGACCGAACAGCAGCAGGAAGACGGGCAGCATCCACTCCAACCCCCGATTGAAAATCTCGGGGTAAATAAAGAGATGATTCATCAGAAGAAAGCCGCCGAACAGAGCGCAGGTCAGCCGGAAGAGGGAGAAGTGAGGCAACAGTCCCCCAAGGCCAAAGATCAGGAGTCCGGCCCGCCAGCATACGCCCCAGAAATCCGCCTGGGGGAGGAATAACAGTCCACCGGTGAGCAGCACCCACAGAGCAATCAGAACGGCGGTTTTCCGGCTGGAACCCACAGGCTTTGTGTCAACGCAGACCCCTTTCGGATTCTCCGGCTCCGGGGACGTGGGGACAAGCTCTCCTTCGCAGGTCGGTGCCTTTTCGATACCCAGCAGGGAATCGGTGGTGCAGCCGAAGACCTCCGACAGCTTGGGCAGCAGGCTGATGTCCGGACAGGACTGATCGTTTTCCCACTTGCTCACTGCCTGGGCGGTGACACCCAAAAGCTCTGCCAGACGGTCCTGGGTCAGGCCCAGACGCCGCCGATGGGCGGCAATGCGTTTTCCCAATGTCTCTTCCATAATTCTTTTCCTTTCCCATATCGTCTTGTATCCGGATGGGTTTATCATAACGCATCCTGGGGGAAAAAGCTATCAATTGTTTGTTAAGCTGGAAAAAGGGATTCAACCCCCGGTTGAGATTCCCCACAACCGCTGGTTGAAACCTGAAAACGGGGATTTGTTTACAGAATGCTCATTGCAAAAAGCCAAAAACCATGGTATAATAATCCAATAAATTGTGAAATTCACCCAAGGAGGTGCTGCTATGTATCTGACCATTGACGGACACCGGGTAGAAACCGCCCCTGACAAAAGCCTAAACGACTTAATCCGCGAGCTGGGGCTTTCGGGGGAACACCTGGGGGAAAAGCCCCTGGCGGCGAAGATCGCCGGTGAGGTGTTTACCTTAAACTATATTCCTCTGCGGGGAAAGGACGCGCTCCAGGACCGGCCCTCCATCCGCCGGGCCATGGAGGCATCCAAGGGAGAGGTGCGGCTGCTTCGCTACGGCGATCCGGCGGGAAAAAACTGCTACATCCGCTCGGCCCGGTTCGTGATCTTTCTTGCCATGAGACAGCTCTGGCCTGAGGCCAGGGCGAAGATGAGCTGCACCCTGGGTGCCAGCGTCTATTTTTCCGTGACGAATTCCCCGGACTTTTCCGTTTCCGTTTTGAAGGAACGGGTCAAGGAGCTGGTACAGCGGGACATTCCCCTGATCCGCCGCCGGGTGCCGCTGGGGGAGGCCATCGCCCGCTACCAGAGTCAGGGGCAGACCGACAAGGCAAGGCTCCTGTCTCTGCGTCAGCAGGACTATTTTGACGAGTACGCCTACGGGGACTTTGCCGACTACTATTATGGAGAGATGGTGCCCTCCACCGGGTATCTGACGGTGTGGGATATTCTGCCCGCCGACGGGGGCTTCGTCTTTGTCTATCCCGATGACGGGTGTCCGGAGGTCTGCGCCAAGGTGCCGCCCATGCCCAATTTCTTCTCCGTATTCAGCGAGGGGGAGCGGTGGTGCAGCCTGATGGAGTGCGAGACCGTGGCGGATTTGAACGACCTGACGAATCAGGGAGGCCTGCGGGAGCTGATCCGGGTGAACGAGGCCCTCCATGAAAAGCGCTTCTCCCAGGTGGCGGATCAGGTCTGCCAGCGGGGAGCGAAGCTGGTGATGCTGGCAGGTCCCAGCTCCTCGGGAAAGACCACCTCGGCAAACCGCCTGGCGACCCAGCTTCGGGTCCACGGGAAAAAGCCCATTTACATGGGCCTGGACGACTACTACATCGACCGGAACAAAATCGCTCCCGGCCCCGACGGGAAGCTGGACCTGGAGCACATCAACACCATTGACTGTCCTCTCTTCCGGGAGGATATGGAGAAGCTTCTCCGGGGGGAGGCGGTGGAGCTGCCCAGCTTCAACTTCCTCACCGGAAGACGGGAATGGCGGGGCCATCAGCTCCGGCTCCATCCGGATTCGGTGATCATCGTGGAGGGCCTTCACGCCCTGAACCCTGCCATGCTGCCGGAGGCCGTGGACCCGAAGCTGATCTTCCGGCTGTATGTAAGCCCCCTGCTGCCTCTGAACCTGGACGACCACAACCGGATTCCCACCAGCTATCTGCGGCTGCTGAGGCGGATTGTCAGGGACTATGAGACCAGAGGGGCCTCGGTACAGCACACCATGTCCATGTGGGATTCGGTCCAGCGGGGGGAGAGAAGGTGGATTTTCCCCTACCAGGAGAACGCCGACGTGATCTTCAACAGCTCCACACTCTATGAGCTGGCGGTGCTGAAAAAGCACATCTTCCCCCTGCTGACGGCGGTGGGGCCGGAGGAGGAATGCTACGAGGATGTGCGGGGCATTGTGAAGGTGCTCAACTTCGTTCAGGAGGCGGATGTGGACGACGAGATTCCGCCCACCAGCCTGGTCCGGGAATTCATCGGGGGGAATAGCTTCTATAGGAAATAGGAAGGGCAGCGCCTCAGTGTATTGAAAACCTTCCCAGTGAGGCAGCCCACAAGCCTCCCTTGTGTAAAGGGTGGTGCTCCGCGCAGCGAATCTAAATCATTATGATTGCCGGTGGCAATCATACCAAAATGTTTAGGTGGCAAAAATCTTTGATTTTTGACGGAGGGATTGTTTAGAGCCCTTCCCGTTAGAACCAACGTGAGAGGTTAAACCAACGTAGACAATCCCTCAGTCACGCTGTTCGCGTGACAGCTCCCTTTACACAAGGGAGCCTTGGAGGTGTCCGGAAGGTGCTTTGATAAACAGAGGGGCCGTCTCATGGTGAGACGGCCCCAATCATTATGTACAGAAAAAAGCGCTCAGGACAGCACGGCAGGGGCCGGGAAGCCCAGCAACAGGGAGAAGGCGACGCAGATCACAATGCACAGGAAAATGGTCACCATCCACAGACTCCGCCTGCGGACAAACTCGCCGGTCAGGTACAGCCAGCCGGTGCATAAAAGAGAGCCAAAAATGGAGATAATGGCGGTAATAACCTTTAAAACGGCCCAATCCTTGCTGGAACAGACCAAAAACAGTATGAAAACCAGAACATCAACCAGAATGACCCTGGTCATAATACGCTCCATTTCCCGGTAACGGTTACGCTTTGCCACTTCTCATCCCTCCAAAAGAGTTTTCTTTGGCACTATCATATCACACGGAATCGAAAAAAGCAATAATTTCTGAAAGAAAGGTAAAATTTTTCGAAAAGCTTGCGTTGGAAAGAAAGCAATGGTATAATAGCCCCAAATATGGATGTAAAGGATTTGAAAATACCAGGCTATGATGGAACCGCAGTACCGATTGGAGGGCATCGTCCATACCCGCAGCGAGGGGATGGAGGATTTTGAAGGCCCTCTGGACGTGATCTTTGAGCTGCTGAGCAAGAACAAAATTGAAATACAGGACGTGTCCATCACCGCCATTTTGGAGCAGTACCTGAGCTACCTGGAGGAGCGGAAACGGCTGGACATGGAGATTGCCAGCGAGTTTATCACCATGGCCTCTCACCTGATGCTGATTAAGACCAAAATGCTCCTTTCCGCCGCCGAGCAGGCGGAAGCGGAAAGCGAGCTGGATCTGCTGCGCCAGTCCCTGGTGGAGCGCAGGCGGAAGGAGGCTATGGAGCAGATTCGTCTGGCAGTGGCGGAGCTGGAGCCCCGCAATGACATTGGCCGGTGCCTGTTTCCCAAGGAGCCGGAGCCTCTGCGCCGGGACCAGGGTTACCGCTATCAGCACGATGTGGCGGATCTTCTCCGGGCCCTGGACCTGATTACCGAACGAAACCAGCGGCAGCTTCCGCCGCCCACCGCCAACTTTAAGGGCATTGTGGGCAAGGAGCCCTATCCGGTGGGCCGGAAGGCGGGAGAGGTACTGCGGCAGCTTGTGCTGCGGGGTGTGGAAAGACTCCGGAATCTGTTCCGGGGCAACAAAAGCCGGTCGGAGGTAGTAGCCACCTTCCTGGCGATTCTGGATCTGTGCAAGACCAATTCCGTTACATTGGAGGACGACGTAAGCGGAGAGAATCCAAACGTCCGGCTGCTGAAGGAGTCGGAGAGAAAGGAGCTGACCACCGGTGGAATTTGAAGAGCTTCAGCGTGTGATTGAAGCCATTCTCTTTGCCGCGGGAGAGCGGATCGACATTTCCCGGCTGGCGGCCTCGTTGGAGGAGGACCCGGCGGAGGTGGAAAGGGCGGCGGACGCCCTGGCGGATGAGTACGCTTTCCAGCGCCGGGGCATCCGGATTGTGAAGCTGGAAAAGGGATATCAGATGGTGTCCTCCGGGGAAATGGCGGATTTCGTCACGAAGACCCTGGAGACCCGGAAGCCCCCAAAGCTTTCCTCCTCTCAACTGGAAACCCTGACCATTATCGCCTATTACCAGCCTGCCACCAAGGCCATGGTGGAGCAGATCCGGGGTGTGGACAGCGCCTACAGCGTGGCGGCCCTGCTGAACAAAAAGCTCATCGAGGAAGCGGGACGGCTCAATGTTCCCGGGCGTCCCATTCAGTACAGGACCACGCCGGACTTTCTGCGGACCTTTGCCCTAAGCTCCCTGGAGGAGCTGCCTCCCATTGACAAGATCGCCTTCGGAGAGCCCATCGAGGCGCCGGAGCAGGGAGCCGGGGAGGAAGGCTGATGGGCTATATCATTACCCTGGGAATTCTTTCGCTGCTTGCCATCCTTCCCCTGGGCGTCAGCGTCCGTTACAATGAGGAAGGCCCTCTGGTAAAGGTCCTGGCGGGGCCCTTCGGCATCCGGCTGCTGCCTGGAAAGAAGAAGGAGAACCCGAAAAAACAGGCCAGGAAAGACGGCAAACGGAGGGAAAAACAGGCGCAGGTCAAGCAGAGACCGACGAGAGGTGAAGAGGAGGCGGACGAGAGGTCAGCCAGAGGTGGAGCAGAGGTGAATGATAGGTCAGCCGGAGGTGGAGAAGAGGCGGACGAGAGGTGGACGAGAGGTGAAGAAGAGGTGGATGAGAGGTCAGCGCAAGCTGAGAAGAAGCCTTCCACCCCTGAAAAGTTAGAAAAACTTCCCCAGCCGCCCCAGCCTCCGAAGCCTTCCGAAAGTGCCCAAAAAGTTCAGAAGGGCGGAAGCGTGACGGATTTCCTGCCCCTGGTGAAAGTGGGCCTGAACCTCCTGGGAGATTTCCGACGGAAGCTCCGTGTGAACCGGCTGGAGGTCAGACTGATCCTGGCGGGGGAGGACCCCGGCGACCTTGCCATAAATTACGGACGGGTCTGGGCGGCGGTGGGAAACCTGATGCCAAGGCTCGAACAATATCTGGTAATCAAAAAGCGGGACATCGACATACAATGCGATTTTACCGCCGAAAAGACCCTGGTGAGCGCCCGGCTGGATGCGACCATTTCCCTGGGAAGACTGCTTTCCCTGGGCGGGGTTTACGGTGTACGGGCATTGAAAGAGTTCCTGAAAATCAAGAAAAAACGCAAAGGCGGTGCTGAAAATGAGTGATAAACTTCCGAATATGCTGCAATCAACCATTGAGAAAATCAAGGAGATGGTGGATGTCAATTCCGTCATCGGGCAGCCCATCCATACTCCGGACGGCGTGACCATCATCCCCGTCAGCAAGGTCAGCGTGGGCTTTGGCGGCGGCGGCAGCGACTATGCCAGCCGGAAGCCCAATGCCGACGGCGGCTTCGGCGGCGGCAGCGGCGGCGGGGTGAAGGTGACCCCTCTGTGCTTCCTGATCGTCAAGGACGGCAATGTCCGGCTGATGAGCGTACCGACCCCCGCCAACTCCACGGCGGACCGGTTGGTGGAAATGCTGCCCGATACACTGGATAAAATTTCCAGTTTTATTGACGAGAAAAATGGGAAAAAGGCCTGATAGAAAAAAGGATCGGACATGACGTTTTCAGGCGGAAAAGTTTCGTTTTCTCAAGGGCGGAATCCGGAGGAATTGTGCGCTTTTCCGCACGAAGAGAAGACTAAGATAAGAGAAGATAAGGTAAGATAAGAGAAGATAAGATAACCCAAGAGAAGGAAAAAAGGTATACTCTTCCGGGGCTGGGGAATGCTAGGCTCGGGTGAGAAAGATGAAACGATTTTTTATGGGAACGGCGGCTGCGCTGATGGCTGCCGTTCTGTTTTTCCCGGTCAGGGTCCAGGCCGTGTCTGCCAGACATGCCTATGTGCTGGACGCGGTCAGCGGACGGGTGCTCTATCAGCGAAGCCCGGATGAGAGAAGCCTGATTGCCAGCACCACCAAGATTATGACGGCCCTGGTGGTCTGCGAGCAGTGCAACGTCCTGGACCGGATGCGGATTCCCAAGGAAGCGGTGGGCATCGAAGGCTCCTCCATGTACCTGCGGGAGGGAGAGGTTCTGACCCTCCAGGAGCTGCTGTACGGCCTGATGCTCTCTTCCGGCAACGATGCCGCCGTGGCCCTTGCCATCTATTGCGGAGGCACCGTGGAGGGCTTCGCGGAGATGATGAACGACAAGGCCCGGAATCTGGGACTGACGGGAACCCACTTTGAAAACCCCAACGGTCTGGACAGCCCCGGTCACTATTCCACCGCCCGGGACCTGGGGGTACTGGCGGCCTGCGCCATGGAAAATCCCGTGTTCCGGCAGACCGTGTCCGCCAAAAGCGTAAAGGCCGGGGACCGATACCTGACCAATCACAATAAGCTGCTGTGGCAGGTCAAAGGCGCCGACGGGGTCAAGACCGGCTACACCAAAGCCGCCGGGCGGATTCTGGTTTCCAGCGCCACCCGGAATGACCGGCGGATCATTGCCGTGACCATTGACGACCCCGATGACTGGCGGGACCACGCCGCTTTGCTGGAGGAGGGCTTCTCCCGGTATCAGGTTCGGCGGGTGATCTCCGCGGGGGACCCGGTAGGCTCCCTGGAGGTGGAGGGAGGCCTGGGCCAGCGGGTGGAGGTGGTGGCTTCCGAGGACTTTGACTATGCCCTGGCTCCGGAGGAAAAGCCCACCCTGGCGCTTCCCGGCCCCGGCTTTGTCTATGCCCCGGCGGTGGAGGGCCAGGAGGCGGGATACGTCTATGTGCTCGTCGGGGGCAAGGCCGTGGGAAAGGTGCCGGTAAACTACGGCGCTACCATCGAGCAGATACCGGAGGCGGAAAAGAGCCTCCTGGAACGGCTGCTGCGCAGATAGGAAAGAAGGGATGTGCCGTGGAGGAACGGTTGCAAAAGATTCTGTCGGGCCGTGGGCTGGCCTCCAGACGGCGAGCCGAGGAATGGATATGTCAGGGCGCGGTTACGGTAAACGGCGCTCCTGCGGCCCTGGGTGACACAGCAGACCCGGACCGGGACGACATCCGGGTGATGGGACAGCCCCTGCCCGAAAAGCAGGATGGGGTCTATCTCATGCTCCACAAGCCCCGGGGCTATGTAACCACCCTGTCCGACGAGAGGGGCAGGCCCAATGCCGCCCAGCTGGTAAAGGACTGCGGAACCCGGGTGTATCCCGTGGGTCGGCTGGACATGGACTCCGAGGGCCTGCTGCTGTTTACCAGCGACGGCGATTTTGCCAACGCCCTGATGCACCCGAAGCACGAGGTGGAGAAAACCTACCTGTGCTGGGTGTCGGGATACCATGCCGGGGGAGAGAGGCTGCTCTCCCGGCCCATCACCCTGGACGGCTACCGGATTCGCGCACCGAAGGTCCGGCTGATTCAGGCGGCAGGGGAGAAGGGGCTGTTTGAAATCACCATCCACGAGGGCCGGAACCGGCAGATCCGCCGGATGTGCCGGGCGGCGGGGATGGAATGCACCCGGCTGCGGCGCATCCGGGAGGGAAGCCTCTGCCTGGGAGATCTGCCCCCGGGGAAGTGGCGGTACTTAAGCGCCGGGGAGGTTTCTGCCCTGATGGGAAAGTAATGTTCATTTGTCAATGATGGGAAAGTAACCTATTGCATTTTCCGGAAGAACCTGCTATAATCCCCCCGAAGCAAACGCTTCGGAAATTGCGCTGTATCCTGAACGGATTCGGGAACGGCAGCAGGAGGTAATTGAATATGAAAAAAACTGGTATGAGCACCCGGTACATGGCGACCCTTGCCATGCTGTGCGGGCTGCTTCTGGTCATGGGCATGACCGGCATCGGCTTTATTCCTTTGCCCGTGATCAAGGCCACCACCATGCACATCCCGGTGATCCTGGGAGCGGTGCTCCTTGGCCCGGCAGCGGGAGGCGTTCTGGGGGGCGTGTTCGGCCTGTGCTCCGTTTGGGCCAACACCACGACGCCCGGACTTCTGTCCTTTGCTTTCTCGCCCTTTATGACCACGGAGGGACTGCCAGGGGTGCTCAAAAGCCTGTGGATTGCCATTGGGTGCCGGATTCTGCTGGGCGTCATTGCGGGCTGGCTGTGGCGGCTGATGAAGCGCCTTACGAAGCAGGACTACATTGCCCTGCCGGTGACGGCGGCGGTGGCGACCATCTGTCACACGATTTTGGTGATGGGAAGCATCTATGTGCTGCTGGCTCAGCAGTATGCCCAGGCGAAGAATGTGGCGGTGAGCGCGGTATTCGGCCTGGTGATGGGCACGGTGACGGCCTCCGGCATTCCCGAGGCCATTGCGGCGGCGATCCTGGTGACGGTAATCGGCAAGGCGCTGCTCCATCTGATGGCGCGGCTCCAGGCCCGATAGGAGAAAACTATGCTACTTGCGATTGATATTGGAAACACGAATCTGGTCATCGGCTGCTTTCGGGGAGACGAGCTGAAATTCAAGGCGAGGATTGCCACGGATGTCTGCCGGACCTCGGACCAGTACGGCGTGGAGATCAAGAATATGATGGAGGCCTACGGCGTCCAGGTGGGGGAGATTGACGACTGCATCATCTCCTCCGTGGTGCCGCCGGTCTTCAACGCGGTCCGCACCGGTGTCTGGAAGGTCATCGGCAAGCAGCCCATGGTGGTAGGTCCGGGGCTGAAAACCGGCCTGAACATCCATGTGGATGTGCCCAGCCAGGTGGGCAGCGACCGGATTGTCATTGCGGTGGCGGCCCTGGCGGAATACCAGGCCCCGCTGATTCTGATGGATCTGGGGACGGCAACCACCATCGAGGTGGTGGAGCCGGAGAACCTCTACATGGGCGGCGTGATCTTCCCGGGGGTCCGGGTATCCCTGGACGCCCTGACCAGCCGGGCGGCCCAGCTTCCGGGCATCAGTCTGGATAAGCCCAGGCAGGTCATCGGGAAGAACACGGTGGACTGTATGCGAAGCGGCATGATGTACGGCACCGCCGCCATGATCGACGGCCTTGTGGAGCGGATGGAAGCGGAGCTGGGACATCAGTGCACCCTGGTTGCCACGGGGGGCATGGCCCAGTTTATTACGCCGCTATGCAAGCGGGACATCATCCTGGACAAGAACCTGCTGCTCAAGGGCCTGAATGTGATCTACAAGAAGAATAAACGATAATATACGATAAAAGCCGGACGTGCTTCAAAAAACGTCCGGCTTTTTCTTTTGCATACCGGTGTCCCCGGGCGCATAGGCTTAGCCAGGAGTGATGCCAATGCTGTGCGCGTGGAAGGAGCTTCTGGGGATTCTGCCCCAGAGGCTGAGACGTGAAATTGACGGGGACAGGGATACCCTGGAGGAGCTTCGCCTTCGGATGGGCGCCCCGCCGGAGCTGTGCCTGGGGACAGGCAGCAGGTGGCTGTCCGGCTGTGTCACCCGGGAGGAGCTGAGCTTTGTGATCAACGCTGCCAGCGGCTATTCTCCCTGGGCGGCGACCACCATGGCCCGGGGCTATCTGACGGCTCCCGGGGGCCACCGGATCGGGGTGTGCGGTCAGGCGGTCTGCCGGGATGGAATCATGGAGGGCATCCGGGAGGTCAGCTCCCTGTGCATCCGGGTGGCCCGGGATTTCCCGGGGGTGGGGAAGCAGGCCGAAAATCTCACCGGCTCCCTTCTGATTCTGGGACCTCCCGGCTGGGGAAAGACCACCCTTCTGCGGGATCTTCTCCGGTGCAGAGGAGAGCGGGAACAGGTAAGCGTGGTGGACGAGCGGGGGGAGCTGTTCCCGGTCGGGTTTTCCAGAGGCCGGCGGCTGGACGTGCTCACAGGCTGCTCCAAGGCCCAGGGAATCGGGGCGGTGCTGCGGACCATGGGCCCCGATACCATCGGGGTGGATGAGATCACGGAGGAGCAGGATACCATGGCCCTGCTCCAGGCGGCGGGCTGCGGCGTCCATCTGCTGGCGACGGCCCATGGACGGAGCCTGGAGGACCTGGGCCGCCGCCGGATCTATGGGCCGCTGCTGGAACGGCATGTGTTTGACGCGGTACTGGTTTTACATAGGGACAAGTCCTACAGTGTGGAAAGGATGGCGCTATGAGCTACAAATGGATGGGAGCGATACTGGTGATTGTGGGCTGCGGAGGCTATGGGTTTTCCCTGGCGGCGGCCCACCGGCGGGAGCTGGGGCTGCTAAAACAGCTGCACCGGGGACTGGAGTATATGCAGCGGGAGCTGAAATACCGGCTGACCCCGCTGCCGGAGCTTTGCCGTCAGACCGGGAAGGAGATGGGGGGCGCTCTGGGGCGCATTTTTGACAGCCTTTCCCGGGAGCTGGACAGCCGGACCCTGCCCGACCCGGCAGACTGTATGAGCTTCGCCCTGAAACAGACCAGGGAGACGCTGCCCGGGAGTCTTCGCAGGCTGCTGATCCGGCTGGGCCGGTCCCTGGGCCGGTTTGATCTGAACGGTCAGCTGCGGGGCCTGGAGGCCCTCTCCGCCGCCTGCCAGGAGGAACTGAACCTGCTGAGCCAGAATAAGGACCTTCGCGTCCGGAACTACCAGACATTGGGCCTGTGCGCGGGGATAGCCCTGGCAATTTTGTTTGCGTAATATGGAAATTGATCTGATTTTTAAAATTGCCGCCATCGGCATTATCGTATCCATTCTCAATCAGGTGCTCTCCCGGTCAGGGCGGGAGGAGCAGGCCACCATGACAAGCCTGGCGGGGCTTGTGGTGGTGCTGATGATGCTGGCCCAGAAGATCGCCGATCTGTTTGCGCTGGTGAAAACCCTGTTTGAGTTCTGATGGCGGAATTCTGGAAGGCCGTGGCCCTGGCCCTGATAACGGCGGTGCTGGCCTTGGCGGTGGGGAAGAAGGATATCTCCCTGGTTCTCAGCCTCGGGGCCTGCTGCCTGGTGGGGGCCATAGCCGCCGCCTATTTAAAGCCGGTGCTGGGTCTGCTGGAGGAGCTGGGGGCCTTGGGGGAGGTCTCCGGGGAGACCCTGGAAATTCTCACGAAGGCGGTGGGCATCGCCCTGGTGTCGGAAATGGCGGGGCTTATCTGTGCCGACGCCGGAAACGGCTCTCTGGGAAAGCTACTGCAAATGCTGGGAAGCGCCGCCATCCTCTGCCTGTCCCTGCCGCTGTTCCGGGGACTGCTGGCGCTGATCCGGGAGATACTGGGGGAGTTATGAAAATACTGACGATGATAGGGGTCGTTGCCCTGCTTTTTTCTCTGGCAACGCCGGCTTTCGCCCTGGAATTCACGGCGCCCCAGGTGCCCCAGGCGGGCCAGGCCCAGATGCCGGAGGCTTCGGATTCCTTCGGCAGCGGCCTGTGGGAGCTGCTGGAAAATGTGCTCCAGACCCTCCAGCCTCAGATGAAGGAGGGACTGCGGGTGAGCATGTCCCTGGTGGCGGCGGTGATGCTGGTGTCCCTGCTTCGCGGCTTTTCCGGCGGGGTATCCGCCCTGGCGGAGCTGACGGGTACCGCCGTCATTGGGACCATTCTGCTTTTCAGTGCCAACGCCATGATCCGGCTGGGGGCCGACACGGTCCGTCAGATGAGCGAGTATGGAAAGCTGCTGTTTCCGGTGCTGACGGCAGCCATGGCTGCTCAGGGCGGGGTCACGGCCTCCGCGGCCCTGTACGCGGGGACCATGGCGGTGGACGCGATAATCGGTAGCCTGATTACCGGGCTGCTGGTTCCCGGGGTGTATCTCTTCCTGGCCCTTGCCGTAGCCAACAGCGCCCTGGGAGAGGACGTGCTGAAAAAGATGCGGGACCTTACAAAGTCCGCCATGAGCTGGTGCCTGAAAACGGTGCTGACCGTATTCACCACCTACATGAGCATCACCGGCGTGGTCAGCGGCACCACCGACGCGGCGGCGCTGAAGGCCACAAAGGTCACCATCTCCACCCTGGTCCCGGTGGTGGGCGGCGTCCTGTCCGACGCCTCGGAGGCGGTGCTGGTCAGCGCGGGCCTGGCGAAAAATGCCGCCGGGATTTATGGAATCCTGGCGATTCTGGCCCTGTTTCTGGTGCCCTTCTCCCGGATCGGCATGCAGTATCTGCTGCTCAAGGCCACGGCGGCGGTCTGCGGGATTTTTGGCTCCAAACGCATGATGGGACTCATTGAGGATTTTTCTGCTGCTATGGGGCTGCTGCTGGCTATGACAGGGGCCGCCTGCCTGCTGCTGCTCATCAGCACCGTGTGCTTTCTCAAGGGGGTGGGCTGATGGAGGGCCTGCGGCAGTATATCCTCCGGGTGACAGCGGCGGCAATGTTGGGGGCCATCGGAACCGGGCTGGTGAAGAAAGGCCCGGCGGGGGAGCTGGTCCGGATGCTGTGCGGGCTGGTGCTGGCCCTGACGGTCCTGTATCCCCTTTCGGGACTGAAATTTGGGGAGCTGACCCTTTCCTTCCTGCCCTCTGAGGAGGCGGGCAGGGAGATTGCCGCCCAGGGGGAGAAAATCACCAGGGACGCCCTGGAGGATATCATAAAGTCCGAGACGGAAGCATATATCTTGGACAAAGCCTCGGCGCTGGGGATCGACCTGAGGGCGGAGGTACTCCTGGGGGAGGACACGATCCCGGTGCCGGTGGGGGTCATTCTCACCGGAGCGGCTTCGCCCTATGCCCGGGGGCAGCTTACCGACGCGATTGAAAAGGACCTGGGAATTCCAAAGGAGAATCAGCTATGGACTGGGTAGGCATCAAAAGCAAGGGCCTGGAGGTCTTCCAAAAGAACAAATATCTTCTGGCAGTCATTCTGGCGGGAATCCTCCTCATGGCTCTGCCTGAGCAGAAGACGGAAGCCCCGGAGCCTGAGAAGACGGCCCAGACTGCGAAGAGCCGGCAGCCGACTCTGGAGGAATCCCTGGCCTGGATTCTCGGCAAAATTGAAGGAGCCGGAAAGGTGGAGGTGCTGCTGACCCAGGCGGAGGGAAGCGAAACCCTGTACCAGACGGATGAAGACCGGAGCGCCGGGGAAACTACTACCGAATCCAGGCGGAAAACGGTGCTGGTCACGAACAGTGCCAGAGAGGAAACCGGGCTGATCCGGCAGATCAATCCCCCCGCCTATCAGGGAGCGGTGATTGTCTGCCAGGGGGGAGACAACGCCAGAGTAAGGCTTGCCATTGTGGAAGCGGTAGCGGGTGTCACAGGGCTTACCACCGATCGAATAACGGTTTTGAAAATGAATTGAATGGAGGCATTTTTATGAAAGTTTGGAAGAAGAACATGGTTGCCGCCGCGATTCTGGTTACGGTCTGCGCCGGAATCTATGTGAACTGGCTCTACACCGAGGACAAAGCGGCGGGAACCCTGGTGGACACCCTGGACGCGGAGAAGGTCATGTCCGACGATACCCTGATGCTCAGCGAGGATATGGCAGCCATTTCCGCCGGGGAGGATGTCGCCACCACGGCAACGGACTATTTCGCGGCGGTGCGGCTGTCCCGGCAGCAGGCCCGGGATAACGCGGTGAATCTGCTCCAGGAGGCCATGGCCTATGAGGGGGAGGAGCAGGGCAGCAAGGAGGCGGAGTCCGCCGTGGAGCTGGAAAGAATCGTCCAGACGGCCCTCAGCGAGGCCCAGATTGAAAGCCTGGTCATCGCCAAGGGCTATGCCGACTGTGTAGCCTACATGTCGGGGGAGGGAATTTCCGTAGCGGTGGCCTCTCCCGAAGGGGGCTTACAGCAGGAGGATGTGGCGGTGATTGCGGATATCGTTATGACCCAGTCGGAGTATCCACTCAGTGACATCCGGGTGGTGGAGGTGCAGTAACAAATCGGGCGGTGCCGCTTCGGCACTGCCCGATTTTCGTTGATTTCGGAAACCACCGGCTATGCCGGTGGAGGTATCCCGCAAAAAAGCTTTAGCTTCAAGTATCGAGCGAAGCGAGTTATTAACAAGCAACCCAACAAGTTAGTACTGGCTCAAAGTGAAGCAAAGTGCCCGTTTACGGGCGGCGGAGCAGTGGATGCAGAAGAAAGAATATTCAGTGCATCTTTAGATGCCCGCCGGTAAAAAGCCCTTTTAGGGCTTAATCAAGCCTCCGGCTTAGCCGGAGGTTATGACTGGGAAAACCAAAGAATCTTTTCCTTGTATTTTTCCCGGATGCGTGGTATAATAAACCAAAGTATGTCATGTCTCAGAATCTTTGCTATGTCTCAGGCGTGAACATGATTTAGGAGGTAACCAAAAATGGCGGAATATAAGCAGTACATTACCCAGGCCCAGGAAAACGGCAATGTGA
>CAYRDE010000029.1:0-20043 GCA_964422935.1 uncultured Oscillospiraceae bacterium
AAAATAAGTTCAATTATTTCTTTATCTCTCTCTTGACATCACACCATTAGACTGTTTTATTCATCCACAGGCAAAATGCCCTTCCTTCACATTTTTCTACTGCATAGCGACCCGTTTTTCAAGGATATTTCCGGCACCAAAATCGGGAAAGCGGCATGATTTTTAGATGGAAACGTTGGGGATGTTGAGGTGTATGTTTTGCCGTTTGCAATTAGCTGATTCCCGATTTCTTCCGTGTTTAACCGGAATTTCGCGATTTGCTGATTGTGCGGCCTTTCAGCCATTCCGGCAGGTTATTTTTCATCACCAGATAACGCTCGCCAATTTTCAGCGTTGGAACACCCGGGCAGTTCAGCAGATCATATGCCCCGGATTTGGAAATACGCAAGGCCATTGCAAGCTGCTTTGCGTCCATCACATTGGGAATGGTTTCAACAAGTTCTCTGCGCATAAATCCTCCTTTCCGGCATCAAAAAAGCAGCCACGAAAACTCGTGGCTGCCTAAAGTGCCTTATTGTAATCGAAAATCTGTAATAAGTCCAATATAGTTTCAGAAAGCAAAAAAATAAGCGATACCTGGTCAAATCAACCAAGTATCGCTCATTTTCTGCTGGCACTTCCTGTTCGGCAGCTACCCTATGTCAGTTATGTTTCCATACTGAATTATTGGAAGCTAGCTGAACGGCGTTCTTTTTTATTGGCAGAGAATAGATGAGGGATTCGAACCCATCTAAATGGGACTGTCCGGTGGACAGTTGCAGCTACCAGTTCAAAAACTGGCGGCAACCATACGATTTGCTTTATTGCAAATCGGCAATCGAATTCACTCATCCCGCACCAAGAATGGCACCTGCCTGCCAGAATGGAAGTAATACCTTCTACCAAAGCACCCGCATATCGTAGTATTCATCCACTGAGCGGATAAAGGCATCGGTAAATTCCCTGTTCTTTCGGGTCCGTTTTGCCATCAACAGTTGCTTTGTGATCAGATTTGCCTCCAGAGGGATGTAGGTCACACCACTCATCGGGAGAAATTCCACCGAAGGAAAGCCCACAAAGCAGTATCTGTGCAAGTTCAAGGCATTGCGGCTGGTGGTCTCAAAGTTGGAGATCCGGCTGACATTGCGAAGCGCATAGCCCATTTCTGCCAGGCATTTTTCTGTCCGAGTCTTTTCCGTGGGCACCGGGCTGTACAGCAGCAGCGGCAGGTCCACCAGTATTTCTGTGGGGATGGTATCCAGTTTTGCCAGGGGATCAGTGACCGGTACCTGAAGACACAGGGTATCCTCAAAGAGCAGATAGCATACATAATTGACAACAGTTCCTGCCTTAAAACGCTCCAGATCCTCTGGCACACAGTTGGTCAGCACCAAATCTGGCAGTTTGGACGGATTCTTCTCCTCAAGCAGCTTCCGGTTGATATGTCCGGACCCCATTTTCCCTACCTGGATCTGCAGCTGGGGGTCCTGGGACAGGCTATGTTTTATCAGCCCCATGGCAAACATCTCCAAGGAAGAACTGCTGAACAGCGTAACCGGTGCTTTCGGACTGCTCTGATCCCGGTTATGAAAGGTGTCCTTTAACATCTCCACCTGTTCCAGAATCCGGCAGACCTGACCATAAGCATCCTCTCCTGCCGGGGTCAGGGTAATTCCGGTGCGGGAACGTTCGTACAGTGTCACACCCAACTCTTCCTCCAACTGCATCAGAGCCTTGCTCAGACTCTGGGGCGTGAGATAAAGCTCCTCCGCTGCCCGGCGGATAGAGCGCTGCTCAGCAATTTTCTGAAAATATTGCAGCTGTTCCAGTCTCATGCAGTGACCTCCTCGGAATATTGTCCGTCAATTATAACCTGACGCCCCCGCGCGTGTCAACTTAAAACTGACATAGCCGGTTAAGAATGCAGGAACGGGTTGCTTTACACACAAAATGCGATTGAATATAATATTTTTGAGATAAACAAACTGTTTTTCTCCAATAAATGCAAGGAGGAAGCACACTTGAAAAGCAAAAAGTATTACATCAACGCATCGATTACCGTCGCGCTCATGGCGTTGGTCCGGTTCCTGCCGCCCTTCGGCTCCATGAGCACTTTGGGCATGACTGTTCTGGGTATCTTTGCCGGCGCACTGTACGGCTGGATCACCTGCGACATGATCTGGCCCTCCATTCTGGCGCTGACCATGCTGGGCTTCACCGGCTATGTGGCCAACTCCGCAGCCGCATTCACCTCCGCCATCAGCAATCCCAGTGTCCAGACCATTCTGTGGCTGCTGGTGTTCTCTGCCCTACTGGCAGTAACCGGTATTTCCAAATGGCTGGTCTCCAAGCTGGTCAATTCCAGGTTCTGCAAGGGTCACCCCTGGCGGCTGTCCATTGTGATCTGTCTGGCGGTTTGGCTGTGTGCGTCTCTGGGCGCCGGTTTCGCTGCGGTCCTGCTGTGCTGGCAGCTGGTTTACTCTATCTGCGACCAGGTGGGTTACACCAAGCAGGACAAGTGGCCCCGGATGATGATCTGCGCCATCATCTTCTTCAATGCCCTTGGCGCATTGCTGCTTCCCTTCCAGGGCGGTGTGGTTGCCAACTATGGCTTCCTGTCCAATGCCTCCAACGGCGAATACAGCTCCTATGGCTATGTACAGTATCTGTGCCTGAGCATGTCTGTATCTATCGCAACCACTGTGGTGTATATGCTGCTGATGCGCTTTGTCATCCGCCCCGACATGAGTAAGCTCATAAACGGCATTCAAGTTTCTCAGGCGGAGAAGCTGAACACCCGGCAGAAGATCGCTCTGGGAAGCATGGTCGCTCTGATCGTCCTGACCATCCTGCCCAGCTGCCTGCCCGCAGGCCCCATGAAGCAATTCATGAACACCTTCGGCACCACCACTATTATCCTGCTGATCCTCGCCTTTATCACCGCTCTCCGGGACAAGGAGGGCAAGCCCTTCTTCACCTTTAGGGAACTGGCCAACAATGGTATTGCCTGGCCTCTGCTGTTTATGGTGGCTACCGCCACTGTTATGGGCGGCGCCCTGTCCTCTCAGGATTCCGGCTTTACCGCTACCCTGACCGCTCTGTTTGCTCCTGTGCTTTCCAAGGCCAGCGCCTACGGCTTCGCAGTGCTGATTGCCATTACTACGCTGGTGCTGACCAATGTGATCAACAACACCGTAGCTGCCGCCATTATGGTTCCCGTAATGTACCCCTTTACCGCGGCCCTGGGCATCAATCCCCTGATGATGACCGCCATGATCTGCTTCTGCGCCAACTGCGGCCTGCTGCTTCCCTGTGCCAGCCCCGCCGGTGCTATGCTCCATGGCAATAAGGAGTGGATATCCACCAAGGATGCGGAAATCTTCTCCCTGCTGGGTATCGCCGCCCTGTTCATCACCGTGGCACTGGTCGGTATCCCTGTAGGCACCCTGCTTTTCAAATAATCAATGGAGGTTAAGAATATGGATTTTGTGCCCTTTTCCGAAAATGAGATCGTAAAAGGAGCGAATGGCAAGCTGGAGATCCACTCCCCCATCACGCCCCGGGAGAACTATCTCCGGGCCTGCAAAAATGAAAATCCCATGTGGATACCCCAGAAATCCGACAGCATGAACTTTACCCCCCGGATCTATCCGGACAATGTAGCCCGGGCCTTTGTCATTGAGGCAAAGCCCTACACCGGCGAAAAGGGCGGCAAGGACATCTTCGGTCTGCCCTGGACCTTTATCCCCATTGCCGGCGGTTCCATGATTACCCCTGGCACCCCTCCTCTGATGGAGGATGCCAGCCAGTGGCGGGAAAAGGTCGTATTCCCCGACATTGACAGTTGGGATTGGGAAGGTAGCGCGAAAGAGAATGGCGAGTTCCTTCGCAATTCCAACCGGGCCATTACCACCTGGATCTTCAACGGCCTGTTTGAGCGTCTGATCTCCTTCATGGAATTTGAAAATGCTGCCATGGCGCTGATTGACGATGACCAGAAGGACGATGTAAAGGATCTGTTCCAGGCTCTGGTGGATTTCTACAAGAACCTGATCGACCATTTCGTCAAATATTTCCCCATCGATGCCATCTACTTCCACGATGACTGGGGCGCACAGAACAGCCCCTTCTTCTCCATTGAGACCTGCCGGGAGATGCTGGTTCCCTATCTGAAGCAGATCACCGACCACTGCCATGAAAAGGGTGTGCTGTTCGACTTCCACTGCTGCGGCAGAAGCGAAGCTCTTGCCCCCTGTATGATCGAAGCAGGTATGGACATGTGGTGCGGTCAGCCCATGAACAACAAGGTGAAGCTGTACCATGAGTACGGCGATCAACTGTTCATCGGCGCTCATTCTCCCTACGGCCCCGGCGCGGTCGTTCCCCAGGACGATGCGGAACTGGAGCGCGAGGTGGCACAGTTCATGGAGCCCTATCGGGACCTGGCAGCTACCAGACCCTTTTTCGTGATGGATCTTCGTCCCACAGATCGGACCCGGGCTGCATTCTACCGCTATGGCCGCAAGCTTCTGACAGAGGCTAAGGCTGGAAAGTAATCTGCATATGACCGAAAAGGCTCAGCTCTGAAAGAGTTGAGCCTTTTCCTGATACAAAAAAGCAGACCCTTTCCAAACCTGGAAAGAGTCTGTTTTACCATTGATTACCCCGCCTGATACTGCCCGCCCAGCAGAAGGTAGTGCCAGACCCCGGCTACCTCCCGCATGAAATGGTTAACCATCTGAGAAACCCGGCTGGTTCTGGCGGGAATGCCCACAAATTCCACACCGCACTCTTTGGCAAAGAGGCTGGCACGGAACAAATGATATTCGCTGGACAGAACCCCTAGCTTTTCCGGACGTTTACCGGTTTTCTCTTCAATCAAATCCAGAGCAAAGTGGAGATTCTCCCAGGTGGAGGTGGCCTGATCTTCCACCCATACCCGGTCCGGGTCAATGCCAAGCCCTGCCAGCTCGTCCCGAATGGCATCCGCTTCGGTCATGGGTTCATCCTCTCCCTGACCGCCGGAGGCAATGGCAATCACATCGGGATGGGCTTCCAGATAATCCGCTGCGGCGTAGATCCGATTCCAGAGGGAAGCGGAGGGGCCGGTAACCCGGACCTTTGCGCCCAGGATTACCACATAGTCAACGGGCTCCTGAGGATTGCCAAAGCTGGCGTGGATGATGATTCCCTCCGTCACGGCTACCACAAGGATGCCGAGGATCAGACAGATGGAAATAATCAGCCGAAGCCACTTCATGCTCCGGGGGAACCGGGGAAGAAGTACCCGGGTGATCTCGTAGAAGAGAAGCAGGGCAGCCAGGCAGCAGCAGACCAGGGCGGAGAAGCTGTAGCCGTACATATGAAACCGCAGAATATAAGCGCTTGCCAGCAGAAGTCCGGAGAGGGACAGGGGCAGAGGACGCAGTTTTGTTTTTTTCATGGTCAATACCTCCGATTGCCCCAATTTTAGCACACTCCCAAAGAGAAAACAAGCCTGGCAGGGCCAAAGCTTGTTTTCTTATAAGATATTTAAGATTTTCGCTTTCGGATCTGTCCTTCGTAGTCCTGCAAGGAGGCGAGGGTCTCCTTCGTCAGAGGGAATAGAGCGAACATGTTGAAGATGGTCATCAGGGCAATGCCAAAGTCTCCCAGGTCCCATACAAAGGTGTAGGCGGCAAGACAGCCGATGAACAGCATCACCAAAGCCCCCAGCTTATACAGGGTTTGGGACCAGCCATTGTCTCCGCAGAGATAGGCCACATTGCCCCGGGCATAGAACAGAATGCCGATAAAGGTGGAGAAGCTGAACAGCAGCAGGATGATCGCCATGAAGACCACGCCAAAGCTTCCGAGGTGATAGCCCATGGCGGCCTGGAACAGGTCCATGCCTGTCAGGCCCCGGGTGACCTCCTGGGGAGCCAGAAGCATAATCATGGCGGTACAGCTGCAAATCACGATGGTGTCCAGGAAGACCCCCAGAGACTGAAGCAGTCCCTCCTTCGCCGGATGGTCGATGTCCGCTGCGGCGGCAGCGCAGGGGGCGGAGCCGCTGCCTGCCTCGTTGGAGAACAGGCCCCGCTTGACACCGTTCATAATCACGGCGCCCATGCCGCCTGCGGCGACCTGCCGCAGGCCGAAGGCCTCCCGGAAGATTTGGGCAAAGACACCGGGAAGCAGGGAGATATTTTTCAAAATGACAAACAGGGTAATGCAGAAATAGGCCCCTGCCATAATGGGGACGATGACATCCAGCACCTTTACGGTGGCGTTCTTCCGCAGAACAATGATGGCGGATAGAATCACCAGCACCACAGCGGTGGCAATGGGCGGAATCCGGAAGGCGTTTTCCATGGCGGAGGAGACGGAGTTGCCGATGACCTGGCTGATGCCAAACCAGCAGATCAGGCCGGAGATGGCGAACAGAACCGCAAGCACGCTCTTCCGAATGGGTTTCTTGCTTCTCCTCTGGGCCAGAGCGTGGAGAAAGTAGGCAGGCCCGCCCCGATAGCCGCCGTAGTAGGGGTCCTTCTGCTTATAGAGCTGGGCCAGAGTGGCTTCCACAAAAGCCGTGGCAGAGCCGACAATGGCAGTGACCCACATCCAGAACACAGCCCCCGCGCCTCCTGCGGACACGGCAGCCACAACGCCCACCAGGTTCCCCATACCTACCCGGGTAGCCGTGGAGACGACCAGGGCCTGCATGCCGGAGATGCTGTGCTTAGACTGGGCAGTATTTTTCTCCATGGAGATCCGGAGCATTTCCGGGAAGAGACGCACAGGCAGAAAGCGGGTGCGGACGGTGAAATAAATGCCGGTGGAAACCAGCAGAATTACCAGCAGAGAAAGTCCCAGGGTGCCGCCGCCGGGCAGGGGAATGACGATCAGGTCACCCCAGAGCAGATTAAACAGGAAGTAAAACACAGCTTTCATGGCAGAATCCTCATTATGTTTCATATTTTGCCCGGATAGTGGATAAGCTGCTTTCATTATAGTGTGAGAACAGCACGATGTCAATTCCGACGAAGGCAGAAAAAACTTCCGGCAAGGTTTCCCTTGCCGGAAGAAACGTTTTGGAATTTTTTAGGAGAGAACCATCTTGTCGTTGACTTCGTCAGAGCCGGAGGCCTGGCTGAACAGGTTCAGCAGATGCTCTACCGTCAGGTTCTTCTTTTCCTCGCCGGATATATCGACCACGATCTGCCCCTCGTACATCATAATCAGACGATTACCATAGGCAATGGCGTCACGCATGTTGTGGGTAATCATCAGCGTGGTCAGGTGATCCTTTTCCACAATCCGCTGAGTGGCATCCAGAACCTTCGCGGCGGTTTTGGGGTCCAGAGCGGCGGTGTGCTCGTCCAGCAGCAGCAGCTTGGGCTGCTGAAGGGTAGCCATCAGCAGAGTCAGGGCCTGCCGCTGACCGCCGGAGAGAAGACCAACCTTGGCAGTCATCCGGTTTTCCAGACCTAAGCCCAGAATTTTCAGCTGCTCCTGGTAGAATTCCCGGTCGGCTTTGGTGATGCCGGCACGCAGTGTCCTTGCCTTGCCCCGGCGGGCAGCCAGCGCCAGATTTTCCTCGATCTGCATGGTGGCGGCGGTGCCCATCATGGGGTCCTGGAAGACCCGCCCAATGTACTTGGCCCGCTTATATTCCGGTAGGTTGGTAACGTCCACACCGCCGATGGTGATTTTTCCGGAGTCAATGCCAAATACGCCGGCAATGGCATTGAGCATGGTGGATTTTCCCGCGCCGTTGCCGCCGATGACGGTGACAAAGTCCCCTTCCTTCATGTGCAGATTCACACCATGAAGGGCGGTCTTTTCATTGACGGTGCCGGGATTGAAGGTCTTCCAGACCGTTTCCAGTTTCAGCATGGCTTGCCCTCCTTTGTCTTCTTATGGGAATATGTCTGCTGCCAGTAGGGCACAGCAAGGAACACGGCAACAATCAGGGAGGAGATCAGCTTCATGTAGTTGGTGTTGATGGACAGGGTGCTGATGACAAACTGAATGACGATGTAGTAAATGATGGCGCCGAAGGATACAGCCAGCAGCTTTAAGCCGAAGTTCCGGAAGAGCTTGCCAAAGACCACGTCTCCGATGATGATGGCAGCCAGTCCAATGACGATGGCGCCCCGGCCCATGTTGATGTCCGCCGCGCCGTTATACTGGCACAGCAGAGCGCCGGACAGGGCGACGAGGGCGTTGGACAGGGCCAGTCCCAGCACCTTGTTGAAGCTGGTATTGATGCCCTGGGCCCGGGCCATATTGCCGTTGGCGCCGGTGGCACGGATGGAGCTGCCAAGCTCGGTGCCGAAGAACCAGTAGAGAATGGCGATGATCCCAAGGGTCAGCAGGCACACCACAAAAATGGGATGCTGATAGAAGGGCCGGGTGCCCTTCTGGACCTCCTGGAGATACCGCAGGGACACCAGCAGCTTATAGTTATTCACATTCATAGGCAGATTGGCCTTCATTCCCATGATAGCCAGGTTCACGGACCACAATCCCAGCTGGGTGAGGATACCGGAGAGAATGGCGGGAATGCCGCATTTGGTATGGAAGAAGCCGGTGGCAAGACCTGCCAGAGCACCGGCTACAGCCGCACCCAGAAGGCCAAACCAAATGCTGTGACCGCCCATGACCAGTACGGTGCAGGCAGCCGCGCCAGTACAAAAGGAGCCGTCAACGGTCAGGTCGGCAATGTCCAGCAGCTTATAGGTAATGTACACGCCGATTGCCATGATGCCCCAGATGAGGCCCTGGGCGACGGCACCTGGCAAGGCGTTGAAAAAGCTTGTCATAAATTCCTCCGTTGCTTAAATGAGTGAAGTACAGATATTCAGTGGAAGTGGGCGAGACGGAATTCCCGCCTCGCCCCATTGTGTTGCAAAAGTCTCGCTTAAGTTTGCCGCCTGGGCGGCATATAAAGTCAGATCGTGATTCACCGGGCGTTTAGCCGATGGACTCGTAGCCCTCCAGGGGAGTGATGCCCAGAGCTTCGCAAATCCGGGCATTATACTTGGGGGTCTGCTTGTCGGCGTAGCCGACGGGCAGGGTGGAGATGTCGGCGGCGCCGGTCAGCACATCGTAGGCCATCTCCGCGGTCTTTACGCCCAGGTCATAATAGCTGATGGAAAGGGTGGCAACGCCACAGCCATCGCAGATGCCTTCCTCACCGGCGATCACAGGAACACCAGCGGCCTGGCAGATGGGATCAATGATGCCGGTGCCGGAGGCCAGGGTATTATCGGTGGGGACATAGATGACGTCGGAAGCATCCACAGCGGACTGGGTCACAGCCAGCATATCGTTGGAATCGGTGAAGGAATACTGCTTGCAGGTGTAACCCAGATCCTCCAGATACTTCTGGACGGTGTCCACCTGATACTGGGAGTTGGCCTCAGCGGAGCAGTACAGCAGACCCACGTTTTTGGCATCGGGGAACCAATCCTTCACCATCTGGGCCTGCTTGTCCAGAGGCGCCAGGTCGGAGGTGCCGGAGACGTTGCCGCCTACGGTTCCGTTAAAGTCCTTGATGTCCATGGCAACACCGTACTCGGTGACAGAGGTGCCCAGGATGGGAATGTCAGCGGTGGCGGCAGCGGCAGCCTGGAGGGCCGGGGTGGCGTTTGCCATGATGAGGTCAACATCATCGGCAACAAAGGCATTGACAATGGTGGCGCAGGTGGGAATGTCGTTGGAGGCGTTCTGGTTGTCGAAAACAACATTGCCTTCGCCCAGCAGCTCGGTGAGCCTGTCCATAAAGCCCTCGGTGGCGGCATCCAGAGCGGGATGCTGCACCAGCTGGCAAATGCCAATCTTATAGACCTTGGCAGCATCAGCAGCATCGGTGGCAGGGTTGGCAGCGTCGGCCTTGGGAGCCTCGGTAGCGGGGGCAGAGGACGCGCCGCAGGCGGTGAGTGCCAGCAGCAGACATGCGGTCAGCAGGATGGCGAGTAACTTTTTCATAGTCTCTTTCTCTCCTTTTATATGTAGGCGGTGTACATTTGTATGCGTCACGCATACTATAACATGTTTCCTATCGATCGTCAACAGAAAATTGCCCAAAAAGCACAAGAAAATTCCGGAGCGAAGGTTAGAATTTTTTACATATTTGTCAATTTTCGGCAGGCGGCAGCCAGTTCCCGAAGGGTAGAGCAGGATACCATGGGACACACGGAGGCCATGCTCTGGACGGAGTGGAGATACTGCCACTTGTTTTCGGGGATGGGGTTGAGCCAGATCACCCGTCCGGACAGCCGCTTTGCCTCCCGGAGAGCAGCCAGCGCCTTGTTCTGGTCAATGGATTTGGTGTCGGAGAGAATCAGCAGCGTAGCGGCGGAACTGAGGACGGGAGGCTGCATGGCACAGAGGGAAAGCAAAGCGGCGCCCAGGTCGGTGCCCCGACCGTAAATGCCGGAATCTCTCACATAGCCCCGGAACAGGTCCATGTTTTGCAGCTTGAAGGCATCCGCCTCCACCATGGTTTCCGAAAACAGAAAGACCCGGGAATTATCCGAGACCTGGTTCAGGCTTTGAATGAACCGCAGGGCAAACTCAGAGAACTGTACCATGGAGCCGGACACATCGCACAGCACTACCAGGTGCTTGCGCCGGGAGCGCTTCTTCCGATAGCGCAGGTGGTAAAAGCTGCCGCCGGTTTCCAGCCCCTTTCGGATGGTCCTCCGAAAATCCAGAGACGCGCTGTGACCGGAGGCGTGGCGCTTGGCGGACAGCTCGCCGTTGATCTGCCTGGCAATGGACTGGATAATGGAAATGGCCTTGGGAATTTCCGTGTCCTTGAAATCGGAAATGTCCCGGTAGAGCACACCAATTTCCGGGTCCACCTCTTCGCCACCCAAACCGGCGTTTTCCATGAGCATCTGCTGCTCCATCAGGGTTTTGGCAAAGACGGAGTGGATGAAATCCCCGTAGAGCTGGGGGTTTCGCTCGGCGGTGCCCCGGTATTTTTCCATGAAATTCTTTAGCTTCTGACGGGCCTCCTCGGGCATGGCGGCATAGGTTTCCCGCTGCTCGGGGCTTAAATCCATGGGCTTTCCGTTCAGGGTCAGCTCTTGCTCCGCCTGCCGCCGGTTTTCCTGGAGTTCCTTTTCCCGCTCCATCTGTTCCTTCGCCTGCTGGCGCATCTTCTCCTCGGAGATGAAAAAGCCGTCGAAGCACCGGTCAAAGGAAAGCTGCTCCTCCCTGGATTTGGCGTAGACGGTGCGCAGGGCGGTTTTCACCTGTTCCCGGTCATCCAGGCCCAGCTGGATGAGCAGCCGTCCGGCATCCTCCGTCTCCTTGGGACTGACAATCAGTCCCTCCAGCCGGAGCATTCGGGAAAAGGCGGAGAGCTTTTCCAGGTATACTGCCGGATCAGTCATGGCAGTGTCCCCCGCAGGAGCAGGGATGGTCGTGGTCGCAGGTGTGCTCCCCGGAATCCAGCAGGTCGTCATCCAGGGAGGCAATGTCCTCGTTGTTTTTCAGCACAAAGCCCGCCGTCTGCCGCAGGGCGTCGGGGGTCAGCTCCCGGATGCCCAGGGCGTCCAGGGCGGCGGCCCAGTCCAGGGTTTCCGCAATGGAGGGCTTTTTCAGAATGGACTCAGAGGAGCGGAGCTTCTGAACAGCCAAAGCCACCTGGAAGGCCAGCCGGTCATCCACATGGGGCAGCTTTGCCCGGAGAATTGCCAGCTCCTTTTCCATATCGGGATACTCGATATACAGATAGGCACAGCGACGCCGGAGGGCTTCGCTCAGGGGCCGCGCCCGGTTGGAGGTCAGCACTACCAGGGGGATGGACCTGGCCTTGATGGTGCCCACCTCGGGAATGGAGACCTGCATATCGGAGAGCAGCTCCAGAAGGAAGGCCTCAAATTCCTCGTCGGCCTTGTCGATTTCGTCAATGAGCAGCACCACCGGCTTTTCGGAACGGATGGACTTTAAAAGCGGTCGCTCCAGAAGGTATTCATCGCTGAACAGGGATTTTGTCAGAGCGTCCTTATCCTCATTTCCCATGTTTACCTGGATGGAGAGAAGCTGCTTCTGATAGTTCCACTCATACAGAGCCTTGCTCTCGTCCAGCCCCTCATAGCACTGCATCCGCACCAGCTCCCGGTCCAGGGCATAGGCCATGACCTTGGCTACCTCCGTTTTGCCCACGCCTGCCGCGCCTTCAATGAGCAGGGGACGGCCCAGGGACAGGGCCACATACAGGACGGTTGCCAGGGTGTCATCATATATATAATGGGCTTCGTCCATTTTCTGCTTGAGTTCTTCAAAATTCACAGGGGAATCCTCCTTTTATGTTGCTTGTTGGATTATACCATAAGAAAAAGAGATGTGTAAAGGGATTTTCGAAAAAATGTACCCTTTCCCGGGAAGGAAAGGGTACAAGCAGGGCAGACGTTACTTGCAGGCGACAGCCTCGATTTCCACCAAAGCGCCCTTGGGCAGCTGCTTCACGGCGAAGGCGGCCCGGGCGGGGAAGGGTTCGGAGAAGAACTCGGCGTACACGGCGTTCATGGCGGCAAAGTCGCCCATGTCAGAGAGCAGCACGGTGGTCTTTACCACATCGGCGCAGCTGAAGCCGGCCTGCTCCAGAATGGACTTGACATTGGTCAGGGACTGCCGGGTCTGAGCGGTGATGTCGTTGCCCGCAAACTCGCCGGTGGCGGCGTCAACGGGCAGCTGACCGGAGACGAAGACCAGGTTGCCAGCCTGAATGGCCTGAGAGTAGGGGCCGATGGCGGCAGGAGCTTTGGGGGTGTGGATGGGCTGATTCATGGGAAATTCCTCCTGATTTAATAAGATTCATTTTTTGAGCTTGTCAGCGTAGGTATCGAGATAGTAACCCATGTGGTTGGGCTCCTGGGGGTGGAGGTCATAGAGGAACCACTCCCGGATCTGCTTGTAGTAGGGCAGGAGGGTGAGATTGTCTTCCTCATACCGCCAGCCGGGACCATAGGGCTGGGTTCCTGTATAGGTGGACCAGCAGTCCGGGTGCTTTTCCTGGAAGCGGGCCTGCTCCTCGGCGGAAATCCGGCTGACGCCGGTGGCGTTCCGCTTGGCGCAGAGGTGGGTCATGGGCAGATCATCCAGGGGGGACAGGTCGGTTACCTTGGTGTCGCTGATGTTCAGCATTTCCAGGCTTTCACATTGGGCAAGAGGGGTCAGGTCCTCAATGTAGCCACAGAACGCAATCTCCAGGAATTTTAACTTTTTGCAGTTTGCGAAGGGCTCCAGAGTCTTGATGGGGGAGCCGGAGATGATGCAGTATTCCAGATTCACCATACCGGCGATGAAGCTGTCTTCATTGAGATACTCGTTGTGACCGAGATCCATGGCAATCACATCTTCACAGTAGTATAGATCGCTGCAATTGCTGTCAAAGAGATCGCCGACGGCCCGCAGCAGCTCCACATCCGTCAGGCAGCTGCCCTTGCCGAACCAGACCCGCCAGACAACCTTCGTACGGTCCCGGTAGTCATCCCGGATCTGGGCCATAACCTCATTGGACAGCTTGCAGTTGTCCAGCACAAAGCGCTTACAGTTGGGAAGCAGATCCAGGGCAAGTCTTACCTGGGCTTCGTTATCGTCGCCAATGTTCTGGTTTTTAATCTCCACTTCTTCATCGGCGGTGGAAAGGGTGGTGCCAAAGAAGTCAAAGGTATAGTGGAATACAACCTCCGGGGCGGCTTCCATCAGGGCTTTTACGTCGGCAGTCTCCAGAGCGCTGGTGTCATCCTCCTTCATCAGCTCCACAGTGGCAAGGGAGGGGAGCATGGCAAGCTTCTCCGCCACAGCAGAGACATCCTGGGAGGTCAGAGCGGACAGGTTCAGATCGGTGGTTTCCGTGTCGTATTCGCTGCCCAGAATTTCCACGGTGCAACGGATGGTGATGGCTTCATAGGCTGCCTTTAAGGCATCGATCTGGTCCAGGGTCAGGGCGGTCTTTTTCAGAGTCAGAGAGGTAAGCTCCGGGAGATGCACCAGATTCTCTGTCAGAAGGGTGTAGTCATACTGCCCTTCCTCCAGGGTCAGCTCCCGGGTATCCGGATCGACAGAGGTGCCGCCCAGGTTTACCTGGTAAGATACCTGGAGGCTGGGATGCTCTGCCCGGAAGGCTTCCAGCAGAGCGTAATCCTCACAGCCGGTGGCGTCCAGAGAGGTTAAACTCGGGAAGTAGGCCACCAGGAAGGCAAGCTCACTCTGGGTCACATCCCCTACCGTCAAGCTGGCTGTGTCGTTGGGATAGGCGCTGTCCCGGAAGGGCACATTCCAGGAGATCTGGCACTGGGGCATTTGAGAGCGAATCTGGTCATATTCCGAAACGGTCAGTTCCTTGTCCCGCAGGTCCAAAGCGGTGGCGGAGAGGGGATAGGCGTCCCCCTGAATGAAAATGTGGTTGTTGCGATACCACATGATGCCGCAGGCCCCCGCAAGGGCCAGAACGATAATCAGCAGAACCACCAGTAAAATGACAAGAACCTTTTTCACGGTATGTTCCTCCGGAATTCTATATATTCTGGTAAATCATATCACAATCTGAAGAAAAATGCAACAGGAGCAAAGAGGAAAACCGGCTCCCGGGGAGGGAGCCGGTTAAAAGAATTAGTCTCTTCTCAGCGCTTCAATGGGATTCAGGTTCGCGGCCTTGACGGCAGGCAGCATACCGAAAATCACGCCGATAAGCATGGAGAAAACCACCGCCACAAGAATAGCCGGGATACTGATTGCCACGGGAATCTGCATCATGGAGGAGATCAGCTGGGCCATGATAATGCCGCTGATGACGCCAATCAGGCCGCCCAGGCTGGTCAGTACCGCGGACTCCGTCAGAAATTGCAGAAGAATCCGCTTTTTCTTGGCACCGATGGCCTTTTTCAGGCCGATTTCCGTGGTGCGCTCGGTGACGGATACCAGCATGATGTTCATAACGCCAATGCCGCCCACCAGCAGAGAGATGCTGGCAATCCAGATCAGCTGGGTGTTGGTGGACTGGGACATCTTTTGCAGGTTCTGGGCCTGCTCCAGCATGTCCTGACTCCGGTAGGTGAACTGGGAGGTCTGGTCCCCAATCTGTCGCTCCGTGAGAAGATCCGCCGCCGCCTTTCCGGCTACGGTCATGGCGTCGGTGCTGCCGACCTTGATGGCAGCGTTCTGAGGCTCGTCAAACTGGAAGACAGTGGGCCAGGCGGTGCCGGGCATGTAGATGGCTCCGGCGGAGGTGTCCGCATAGAGCTGATAGTCCTGCATGGAGTTGATGGTGGGGGCGAATTCCTCAGACAGGGTGACAACGCCCACCACGGTAAATACGTCCCCGTATATCTCCAGGGCTTCTCCAATGGGGTTCTGACCGCCAAACAGGGTGCTGACCGTGTTGGCGTCCACCAGAACCACCTTCCGGCACTGGGAAAAATCCGTATCCAGGAATCCCCGACCGGACTTGACCTGGAAACCGTAGGCGGTTAAATAGTAGGGATCGATGCCATAGACCTCCCCGTTAAACTGGGTGTTCCGGTAGTATACCTGCTCGGAGTAGCTGCGGGCAGTATAGAGGGATACCGCTTCCACATGGTTCAGCGCCGCAAGCTCCTGCCGGGTCTCCTCGGTGATGGTGCGGACCCCGTCGGGGATGGGGTTCCAGCTGAAATCGTATGCATGCCCGTCCTGCTGCAGGCTGACGGTGACTACGTTATTGCCAGCGCCGATCAGGTTCTCCTTGATCTGCTCATTGGTGCCCTGAATGGTGGAGACAATGGTGATGATGGCGGCAATGCCGATGATGATGCCCAGCATGGTGAGGATGGACCGCATCTTATGGCTCCATACGCCCTGGAAGGCAAGCTGAATATTTTCTCGCATAGATTTCCCCCCTTAATAGCCGTAGAGGTTGGAAATGTCGCCTTCCGCGGTCTTGGCACCTTCCTTTACGTCCTTGCCATAGGGGAAGGCCAGCTTATCCTGGGCGGTAACGCCGTCCAGGACCTCCAGATAGCTGCCCCACAGGGACTTGCCGGTTGTGACGATCCGCTTTTCCAGCCTTCCGTCCTCACCCTGAACATATACGAAGCTTACGCCCTTCTCCGTACGGACAAAGGGTTTATTCAGGTAGATGCCGTTGGAAGAGCCGGAGGTGGAATACTGGACGGAGACATAGCTGCCGGACTGGAGGTTTGCCTCCTCACCGACAAAGGCGGTGAAGGGATAATAGGTGGCAGTGGGATTGCCCATGCCGTTCCAGCTGTCGGTGGAGCTGGGGAAGTCCCCGATGGACTCTACCCTACCGGTATAGTTTCCGCCGTTTCGCCAATCGTTGACGGTGACCTCCTGACCAATGAGCAGGTTGTCCTTTTCCAGCTCGCTGACGGAGCCGGTAATATAGAAGCCGCCGCCGCCGGAAACCTTTACAACGGGCTGCTCCTGGGCCCGAGCTTCATCCTCGGTCAGAAGAGATACCACCTTGCCGTCGAAGTCGGCGTAAATATTGCCGTCGTTCAGCTCCCGCTGCATAATCTTGTATTCGGCATCTGCCATTTTGGTTTTCAGGTCCTGCTCCTTGATCTTCTTCTCCTGCTCCTTGCGCATTTTTGCAATTTCCGCTGCGGTGTAGCCGCTGCCGAAGTCGATCCCGGGAGTCTCGATTTCTGTCTCGCCCTCCTCTTCCTTGGGAAGGGTATAATCCTCGGTCATGGGGGTGAAGAGGGACAGGGAGAAGTGATCTCCATGGCGGGACACATAGACGCCCTGCCAGAAGGTGGTGGCGGACAGATCCATGTTGCCCTCTGTGATTTTGAAAATGACATAGTAGCTTCGCCAGGACGCCCCGTCAGAGGGGGCGTCATTGGAGAGGAAACGGATCTCATAGTTCCCATCAGAGGCGAAAGAAAGACCTTCCAACGCCTGATCTTCGGATTCTTCCTCTTCCGAAACGGGAGGGTCCGGAGGCGGATTGCATTCCTCGCATTCCGCCCAAAGCCGGAAGTGTTTGCAGAGGCCTTCCGAGCAGAAAATGCAGGAATTTGCGGTAGCCGATGGGTCTCCGTGACTTTCATGGCAGACAGGGCAGAATCCAGCCAGATAGCCATCATGGTAGGGGCAGAAATCCAAGCTGCAGATCGGACACTCTTCCGGCAAGAAATTGTGTCGGCAAAGAGGCGGATCACATTCGATACAGGTCTCGGCCCAGTTCCCATGTTCGCATAACCCCTGATCCAGCCAAACCCGCTGCCGCAGCTCTTCCAGAAGGTCGTTGTCAATGGCGGTATCGCTGCGCAGACGGCAGATAAAGGCAGTGCCCATGGACTTGCCGTCATATTCGTCGCCCATGTAGACTTCAAAGGGGGCGGTCATTTCCGCACCCTGGGAGATATCCGGGATGTCCATTCCCCAGCCGATGTCCTCCATGGGGGTCATGGGCGTCATGTTTTTAATTTTGGTGAGCTCTGCGTTCAGCGCTTCCAGCTGAAGCTTCTCCTTTTCCACCTCCAGGCGTTTCCGTTCCAGCTGGAGATCGGAGAGGGTGGTGTCGAAGCTCATCAGAATGTCGCCCTTTTTCACCGTGTCGCCCTCTTTAACCTTGACCTCAGTGACGGACTGGGTATCGGTGAGGAAGACAGTCTGAATCCGGTCCGTGGTGACCGGACCATAGCTTTCCTGGGAGTCTCCCCAGAACTCGGTCATGCCCACATAGTCAAAGGAATAGACGTAGACGGGGTCGCCGCTGTTTTGGGTGCTGAACCAGATCCCTCCGCCAATGGCGGCGACGAGGACCAGGGCAGTGACGGAAAGAAGAATCCGTTTTCCCTTTTTACTCAGCCTCTTCCTGCTGGGCTTCTTCTCGTTTTCCTTCTCCGGATTCGGCTTCTTCAGATTCGGCTTCTTCACAGGTTTCCCCTCCTTCCTCTACATCAAATTTTCCGGTTTTCAGCATGCCGTCCAGAATGTGATAGGTCTTCTTGGCGCAGGCGGCAATGCTGGGCTCGTGGGTAATCATAATGATGGTCATGCCCTCGTCGCTTAACCGGCGGAAAATTTCCATGATTTGGTTACCGGCCTTGGTATCCAGAGCGCCGGTGGGCTCGTCTGCCAGCAGCAGGTCCGGTTTTCCCACCATGGCCCGGGCAATGGCTACCCGCTGGCACTGACCGCCGGAAAGCTGGTTTGGCAGGAAGTTCATCCGCTCCTCCAACCCAACGGACTTCAGCGCCTCCGCCGCCCGCTCCCGGCGCTCCTTGAGGGGCACACCGGCGTATAACAGAGGAAGGGCTACATTGTCCAGGGCGTCCATTTTGGGCATCAGATGGAAGCTCTGGAAGACAAACCCTAAGTGCTTGTTGCGGATTTCCGCCAGGTCGTCGTCGCTTAAGTCCTTTAAGTCCTGACCCCGCAGGGTGTAGGTGCCGGAGGTTGCCACGTCCAGGCAACCAATAATGTTCATCAGGGTGGTCTTGCCGGAGCCGGAGGGGCCCATGATGGCAAGATAGTCCCCCTCTTCTACGGTCAGATTGATGTTCTTCAGAACACGGACAGGCTCCTTGCCCTGGATGTAGTCCTTGCAGATGTCAGTTAGTTTCAGAATTGTCATGGCAGCCTCCTGTTAACCCACGGGGGCTACCACAGCGGCGCCGTGCTGGGGAGGCAGCACAACAAGGTCCCCGTCTGATACCGGGGCTTCCTCAGTACCGGACACGGTGCTCTCCACGGCCTCAGTACCTTCCTCAATTGGGGCTTCCTCCGGGGGAAGATCCATTCCATCATCGACAACGTCCATGCTGTCTTCCATGGGCATGTCCATAGGCATATCCAGATCGCCGCCCATGTCAGGGCCGGCTTCATTGCCCACGCTCTGGGTGGCATCCTCGGGATTGTGGGTGGTGGAAACGCCGGGGCGGCAAAGGGTTTCATCGGGGAAGGCAATGTAATCCTCCTCGGTCAGGCCCTCCAGAATTTCCACGGTGAAGGCCATGTCATCGGTCTGCCCCAGGGTTACGGAGCGCTTTTCCAGCTTATTCCGGTTTTCTGCCCAGACATAGGGGCTCCCGTCCTCCTCATAGCAGACGAAGGACTGACTGATGCTCAAAGCGGCGCTGCCGCCCTCCTCGCCTTCCTTTTCCAGATAGACATGCTGGCCCAGAAGCAGACCCTCCGTGGTGTCCAGCTTTACATAAAAGGGGTACTTGCTGGAAGCGGTCATTTCGTCGGAGGACATGCCATAGTAGCGGCTATTGTCGTTGCCCTGACTGGGATTTTCATAGTCAACCAGGGTGATGGTGCCGCTCCAGGTCTGGGAGGCGCCGGTGCGGGAGGTGATTTTTAACCGGTCGCCCTCCATGAGTGCGCCCCGCTGCAACTCTCCAAGGATACCCTTAATCCGATAGGAGCCTACCTGCTGAATGGTGATGTAGGGAAGCTCATTGCCTTCCTGGTCGGTGCCGGTTTCGTTGATGGCCTGAACCCGGCCCGCTACCGGTGCGGTGACGGTGGCGTTTTCCAGAAGGTCCTCAGACTTCTTGATCTCGTTTTCTTTGGTTTTAATATTCAGCTCCGCTTCCTTCATATCCACCTGGGTGGTCTGAATCTCCACGGTGTACTGAAGCTTCAGGTTGGCGCCGGCGGAGCCCCGCTCCCGTTCCAGCTGGGCGATTTTGCTTTGGTAGTTTTCAATGGAGGCGTTGAGCTGCTCCAGCTCCAGACGCTGCTTGTCCAGGGTCAGCTGCAATTCCTCCGTGTCGTAGGAGAAAAGCTCCTGCCCCTTCTTGACATCGTCCCCTTCGTGAACCTTCAGCTCCAGAATGGTCTTTTCCTTATCCTTTTTGATCTCGGATACGTTTTCCGAAACCACCAGACCCAGGAATTTATCCCCGGGGGCGATGCCGCCCATACCGGAGAGGCTTCCCACGGACTGGACATAGACAAGCGTATCATCAGAGCAGCCCGCAAGGGCCAGGGTCATCACCAGGGCCAGCGCAAGGGCGGCGCATTTTCGTAACTTCATAATGAATCCTCCTACAATATAGATTAGGTGATAGGCACGGCAGCCAGCCGTGTCTATTTCCA
>CAYRDE010000030.1:0-19833 GCA_964422935.1 uncultured Oscillospiraceae bacterium
TGCCCTGCATGGCCAGACCAGCGCCCAGGTTATACACCGTAGTGCTTTTCCCCACACCGCCCTTCTGGTTAGCAACGGCAATGACCTTTGTATTTGCCATTTGGGTTTTTCCTCCTTAAATAGATTTAGCCGCCTGCGGTATGGCAGACGGCTATGTACCGGAAACAAAAAACCGCCTACTTGAAGACAAGTAAGCGGCTGAGATATGTATAAATCTCGTAGAAACAGCATCCATTTTTTGTCTGGGCATGGTTTGCTTGTTCCGTGGGATACTAACCCAGAGGTGATAAAAATGGCAAAAAAGGATATGACCCATCCCGACGTAACTCGTGGGCCAAGAAATGAGACTTCCCCTGTCCCCCAGATTCAAGGCAAGGCCAAAAGCGGCAAGGAAAAAGCAAATCCCATCATTGTCGGAACCACCGGTGCAAATCAGAAGGTATGGCACGAAAAGCCGATTTCCAAAGCTCACGGAATCATTGACACAGACCTGGCAAGGGATAATTTGGAGAATGACATTCCTTTTGCAGATTTACAGGACTTGTAATACCCAAAGCAGGACGCACAATCAACCCGCTTACCTAAAAAACTGGTAAGCGGGTTGGTATGTATTAGACTCTTTTCACGGGTGCGGAAATAACTTTCTGAATCAGCTCGTCCACACAGTCCGCAAAGCGTCCCTCTCTAATTAATCGGTTTTTCATTTGGACAAGGCTTCGTAGAAGAATCCTGAAATCTGATTGCGACAAATAGAGATAATATTTCTTCTGAAACATCGCGCATTCCCCTTTTTCTCATAATTTCACTACAATACTTGGGCTTTGACGATATGATACCGTAACCCTGTAATATGTGTTGGCGGCTCTTTTCCGATACTTCATGTTGCCTGTATTGGTGAAGCCGTTCAGCTTCTGCGGGAAAAGCTGAATCAAAAGAATGTTTACTATATGAACCCCGCCTTTGATATGTAAAGAACATGGCACTTCCAGAAATGGGAGTGCCACAAATACATCACTCCCGGCTACACATGATATTAACTTTACGAAGGAAAAATTGTCTCCTTTTTTGTAAAGAATTGCATAAAGTAGCGCAAGTACCATGAGTATCAAGCATTTCCTCATTGCGCAGATTCCTTTCCTTTTCAAGTGGTTTCTGATTTATGTAAGATATGTGGCAAATTTCCTGCGCCGCAAAAATATGCAGCGCAGGAAAGCCGGATTATTCAGCATTTTTCAGATTGCTATTCTTTAAGCCCTGGAACATACCGTTTTTCAGGCCGCTGCTCGGTCCATTTTTCAGGCCAGACTTCATGCCACCGATCAGTCCTTCCATCATACCGTTGGTCATTCCATTTGCCATGCCGTTTTTCAAGCCATCAACCAGCCCGTTGGTCAGGCCGTTTTTCATTCCATTGGCATATCCATTTACATAGCCATTGGTCATACCATTCGGGAAGCGGTTATCAACCTCTGCGGCGGATACAGAGACGACACAGGTCATCATCAAGCAAACCGCCAGTAACAATGTCGTGATTTTTTTTGCAATACGCATACGAAATAACTCCTTTACAATTTGTTTTTGTTCTCTCATTGGAACAATACCCATTGTAAAGGAGTTTTCTTAAAAGTAATTTGAAAGTACGGAAGAAAGTTCTAATTGTGGCCTGTTAAGGTAACGATAAATATTGTTCCGGTTTCCCGGTCACTTTCCACACGGATGGTACCATGGTGAAAATCCACGATACTTTTGGCAATAGAAAGTCCCAATCCACTTCCACCTGTCTCCCGATTATGAGATGCTTCTCCCCGGTAAAATCGCTCGAAGATATGTTTTTGTGTCTCCGGATCAATGTAGCTGCCAGTATTATGAACAGTCAAAAGGCGATGAGAGCCCTTCGCCTGGAGAGAAATGGTGATTTCGCTGCCCGCACCTGAATACTTCATAGCATTGGATAGCAGAATCACAGCCAGTTCCTGAATCAGTGCCTCATTTCCGGTATAGTAAATTCCTTCGGACACCTGAATGTCGAAGGATTTTCCCTGCTCAAATGCCAGGCTTTCCATGGGAAGAACCGTTTGCAGCAGCAGTTTTCCAAGATCAAATTCGTGAATGTCACCCTTAACACGATTTGCATCCATCCGCGCCAGGGATAATAAATTCTGAACCAGTGCATCTGTTTGCTTTACCTCGTCAAGAATATATCCCAGATTTTCATTCTTTCCGATTTCTCGTGAGAGTACCTGTGCATTGGCAGAAATAACAGCCAGCGGTGTTTTCAGTTCGTGGCTGGCATCCCATACAAATTGCTGCTGTTTAGAAAAGGCTTCGGACACTGGACGAAGGAGACGGCAAATCAACACAGCAGCCAGGCAGGATAAAATGACCCAAAATAAGAAGCCAACACCGGCACTAATCCGCAAAAAGCTGGAACTGCTCTCCAACTCGGCACTGACATCCATTATAGCGATTCGGGCACCCTTGTCCGCTTGTACGATACGGAACATTTTGGTCCCGATTCTGCCTGAATCTACTCCCGTTGCTTTTACATCCTGTATAATTTGCACAACCACAGCATCATTATAAAGCTGCCCGTTCTCACTTTTCCATTCGTACAATTCTCCGTCCCGCGTCAATCGTATGATACAGTAGTTGCTGACACGGTACAGAGAAGAAGCGGTCACATTTGGCAGATTCTCCCGAACCCGCGCAATCGTACCTCCTTCTGTCTGACTTCCGGCAAGCACTTCCAGAGACCGAGATATTTGATTCATAGTGGTGAAATAGCTGACAGCATTCATCAGTGCGATCATGGCAATAAAAATGACTGCAAGGGAAATTACAGTTATGATAATCAGCTTTTTCTGTAGTTTGGATATCATTATCAGATCTCCTCCAGTATGTACCCCCGTCCCCGCATGGCCCGGATTACAACGCCGGAGCCAATAAAGGTCAGCTTTCGGCGTAGAAAAGTGAGATATACGGAGAGGTTATTATACTCAGCCTCGCTGTCAAAGCCCCAGACTCGTTCAATAATCGTACCTTTGGGAAGAAGCTGCCTGGGATTGCGGAGGAACAGCTCCATGAGCTGGTACTCTTTTGTTCCCAGTTGGACGCTCTTTCCGGTAGTGCTGCATTGCAGCAGGCCCGCTTCCTGATTCAGTGATATATCTCCACAGGAAAGTTCCAGCATCTGGGGTGCGGGATTTCGTCTGGTAATGACATTCAGACAGGCAATCAGCTCCTTGAAGTCAAAGGGCTTGGGCAGGTAATAATCTGCTCCCAGATTGAGCCCGCTGACCCGATCCTCAAGACCACTTCTGGCTGTAAGCATCAAAACCGGTGTAGAGATTCCTTTTGCCGAATTTCCCGCAGCACAGAAAAACCGTCCATTCCGGGAAGCATAACATCCAAAATTATTGCATCGTAGATACCGCTCAAGCCATATTCCAGGCCATCTGTTCCTGTATACACGGGATCAACTAAAAATTTTTCCTGTTTCAGCATTTTCTCAATTGCTGCCGACAGGGGCTTTTCATCCTCAACCAGCAAAATACGCATAATACTCTCCTTCCGGGTCAGAAGTCTCCATGCATAGTATATTATGCAGGAGCAAATCTGTCACTCCAATTTACAGTATACAGGGGAATATTAAAAATGGTTTGAAAATTGACCTTTCGGTTTCCGTGATTTCTTTACCGAATGGTTCCATTTTTGAATATCATCATCATTTCATTGGTGAGGCTTGCATCGTCCGGCTGAAGCTGGATATCCTCCCGCTTCACCCATGCCGCGTACTTCAGTTCCCCTTTGTCCATGGTGATACTGGGGTCACCGTCCAGATCGCAGAAGTAACCGATGAGCAGATCATTCGCGATTCCCCAAGGCTGGGTCTTGTAGTAGGTGATATTCTTCACATGTACACCAGCCTCCTCCATCACCTCCCGGGCGACGGTTTCTTCCGCAGTCTCTCCAATCTCCGTAAAGCCGGCAATCAGCGCATTATGCTGAAATCCTGTTCGGTACTTCGTCAGAAGAAGGGAATCCCCGTTTTTCACGCCTACGATCACAGCGGGCATGATTCTGGGGTAGGTTGTATATCCGCAGGTGCATGTCATTGCCCGTTCCTTGGTGGAGTGGATCATAGGCCGACCACAGCGACCGCAGAAATGGGTGTCCCGATACCAGTCCGACAGGTGTTTTCCTGTAAAGATGGCATACAGGATTTCCTTTGGAAGACAGGATGTACCCCGCAGTGTCCGCACATCCGTAAACTCGCATCCCTCCGGAATGGTGTTTTCTTCCCTAAGCAGGAAGAACCGGGTATCGTCCAGAGAAAACAGGTAAATAAATTCCCTGGTTTCCGGGAAATCCTTCACCCGAAGAAGCTCCTTCATTTCCCCAGCTTTCATCAGCAGTCTGCCACCATCATAAAAGAGAACAAAGTCCTCCCTGTCAGGCACGGCAAGCGGATCATATTGATTATGAAACTTATGGGGTGCAATATCCTGAATCATGGCAATTATCCTTTCCATTAGAAGTGACTTTCAAATGCGCACATTTCCAAGTATCAGTATAGCAGAATCCCGAACATAGATCAACAGCGAAACGACCTTGTGTGACAGGTCGGGATCATCCGAATATCCTGCATTGGGAATGGTCTGTGACCAATGTGGGATACTAACCCTGAGGTGATCTAAAATGGCAAAGCAAGGCATGTCCCGCCCCAGCACACCCCATGGGCCGAAAAATGAAACTTCCCCTGTTCCCCAAATTCAAGGCAAAGCCAAAAGTGGCAAGGAAAAAGCAAATCCCATCATTACCGGAACCATTGGCGCAAATCAGAAGGTGTGGCACGAAAAGCCCATTTCCAAGGCACATGGGATCATTGATACAGAGCTCGCAAGGGATAACCTGGAAAACAATATTCCTTTTGCGGATTTGCAGGATCTATAATTTCCAGAGCAGGGCACGAACGGATCGTGCCCTGCAAAAATATCTCACTTCAGGGGCACGAGGCTCTATATGTAGATACAGATTAATCATCCAATGTGTTGATTTTGGTACATTCACGCATTTGGGGGCTGCTGCACAAATACAGAAGCAGCTTGTCCCCTGAAAGAAATTTCCCGAAATAATTGCAAAAAACAACGCCCGCCACTAAGCGAGCGTTGTTTGGTCCTTTCCTTTGCACGGAACAGTTTGTGCTACTGGCGCTTCCCATTACGGGCGAAGTCCCAATCCACCTTCAAGGGTAATCGTTTCTCCTGTAAGGAATTTGAAATCGGGAGAAGCAAGCTGGACACAAACACGTCCGATTTCAAGCTCCGAATCTCCCAAATGCCCCATCGGAGGGGTATGAACATTCTTCTCATAGGCATCGGGATACGCATTTTTAAAATGCTCAAGCTGCACTGTCCATGCAAGCGGACACACAACATTTACATTAATGCCGTCCTTGCCCCATTCAGTTGCCGCAACACGAGAAAGCCCACGGATGCCTTCTTTGGCGGCTGCGTAAGCACATTGTCCGAAATTGCCGAACAATCCCGCACCCGAGGCGAAGTTAATGACAGAGCCTTTGCTTTTTGCCAGATACGGATAGCATGCCTGCATATAATGGAAGGTGGCATATAAGCCCGAATACACAGCCAAATCAAACTGCTCAGTCGTGTGGTCTGCCAGGGTAACTCCTGAAGCGGAAGCCTGCGCATTATTAATCAACACATCAATTCCGCCAAAGGCTTCCACCGTCTGCTTTACCACATGATCGACAATGGCTTTGTTATCTGCGCCCGCAGAAACATCTGCTTGCACCCAGAGAACCTTTATGCCGTACTTTTCTTCCAGTTCACGCTTTGCATCCTCAAGCTTTTTGGTATTGCGGCCTGTGATAACGATATTGGCACCTTCCTTTGCATATGCTGTTGCAATCCCGTAACCAATCGAACCACATCTTCCGTCACTTAGAACAGCTCTGCCGCCCCCCGTAATAATTACAGTTTTTCCGCTGAAAAGACCCATAAGTTTCATCATCCCTTTCCTTTTTATTGTACACACCGATTTCGCAAATATGAAATATGCTGAAACATTTATAACATGCCACCATAAAAAATGTCAAGTTTAAGATTCACTATTTTGTGCAAACGGGCAAGGATACATGGCATGAAAGACTCTTTCCTTCCGCTCATAATAGCCTCGCCTTGCGTTACAAAGACCTAATTTTTCGGATAGGATGCCGTATAATGGTTTTTCGCTTTTCGGGAGGCGTCTTTCTGGGGTCGGACAAATAAATTTCATGGTGAAGCCGTGTGGCGCTAAAATCATCTTCATAGCCGTTTTCCCGAATATATCGATCCATTACTGCAACAGTGGCAGGCTCGTCATCGTAGGAACCCATGTGCATGACCTGAACGCAAAGGCCTTCCTTTATGGTCAAAAACTCCGCAGGAGTGCAATCCATCTTTTTCTTCTTCGAAGCGGTCTCCACCGCCCAGGCAAAATCCTTTTCCGTTATGAAATCCGGCAGGCGGATAACAGAAATCCACCGGAAGGCAGACTTATCGGTATAGTCAACGCCATGCACCCCCTCTTGCCACCAGAAACCCTCCAGGGGCGGAACCACATACTCGAAAAAGCCCTCAATCCGGTAATCGGTTTTGTAGCTCATTTTCAGGGTATAGGCAACGGCATATAAAATGCCGATGGCCTGCTGGTAGGAACCCCCTTCGTCATTGGGGTTCCCCTGCCCTCTTACGGCAATATAATTGGCAGCCGGTAAGGTCACAATTTCCGGCTGATTCTTTACCATGTAGAAGGCTTTGTACTCTTTTTTCAGATCAACCGCCATGTTTATACTCCCTTCATCTCAATAGACTTCTTCCCAAAGACTGAGCTGCTGTCCCCTGCCCTTTTCTTCAAACCTGCGCAGATATTCGAATATCTGCCGGGGATCATGGACAATCCCATGCTGCTCACATTTCCTGTGAAACAGGTCCATGAGAGCTTCGTTATGGGGACTGGATACCATATATTGGTTTCCATACCGCTTTTGGTAGACCGCTTTCAGCCCGGGGAAAAGTCGGTCCAATTGGGCATAAAAATATTCCCGGTTGCCCTCCCGCAGGGTAAGTCCCATGCCAAAGCAGAGGATGCCATAGACCTTTGCTTCAATACACATATCGACAATCCCTGTAATGTTTTCCTCTGTGTCGTTGAGAAAGGGCAAAATAGGACACAGCCACACCACAGTTGGGATGCCGGCATCCCGCATCTGTTTCAAAACCTCAAATCGCCGGGCAGTGGTGCAGACATTCGGTTCGATTTTCCTGCACAGTGCTTCATCCACAGTGGTCAGGGTCATTTGAACCACGCACTTGGTTTCCTCATTGATCTGCTTCAAAATGTCCATATCCCGGAGTATCCGGTCTGATTTTGTCTGAACGGTTATGCCAAAGCCGTATTTATGGATCAGAGTAAGAGCCTTCCTGACGCTACCAATTTCCATTTCCAATGGAATGTAAGGGTCCGTCATAGCCCATGTCCCGATCATGCATTTGCTTCGCTTTCGCTTTAAAGCTTCCTCCAGAAGTTGAATTGCGTTTTCTTTTACTTCAATGTCCTCAAAATCGTGATTCATCTGGTAGCATTTGCTTCTCGAATCACAATAGATACACCCATGGGAACAGCCCCGGTACAGGTTCATCCCATTACCTGAGGATAAAATGCCTTTCGCGGTCACATAGTGCATAGGGCCCTCCCAGTCCGATTCCTCAGAAACCAAAAGTAATTTACTTTTGGGGTGTTATATTGGTGACAGCAACCGGAACCCCATCAAACACAGACTGAATGGTGTCCGGCAGATCATCGGTAAATCCGTCGTATAAAATCAGACTGCCGGTTGCGGTAACGGTATTGTCTTCTCCCATAATAAATGTAACAGCAACGGGAGCGGCATTTTTGTAGAAATACAGGTAAATAACATTTTCTGCCATGTCCTGGTAAACAAAAGTCTTTTCTGCGGTGCAGATGCTGGATGCAGCCAGCGCCTCAGCACCGCCCATGGCGTTGATCTGGGATGCGAAGGACGAAAGCGCTCTGTGCATCAAATGGTTTTTCAGTCCGTCAGAGACATTGCCAATGGCGTCCAACTGTAACATGTTTGCCAGAGCTTCCTCCGGAATGCTGACAGAATACACCGCAGGGATATCTTCATCAGCATAGGAGCCAGACTGATGAATCAGATTTTGAATCTCTTTGTTTCCCGTGAAGATGGCACTGTAATCCTCCAGTTTTGTCATTTCGGACAGCAGTGCTACAACATCCAGGCCATGGTCATACAGTGACTTCGGTTCTTCTTGGCTACCACAGGCTGCCAGAGTGAATACCATTACCAAAACAAGTACAAATACCAGTAATTTCTTCATCTGATACCTCCTAAAAATAGAGAATTTACTCTTTCTCGTCCAAATATCGCTGAATGCGTTTTAAAAAAGCTGTGCCGTACCATGCAGCCTTGATTTCGCCTACGCCGGAAACCTTGCGGAATTGGGACATGGTAAGGGGCTGCTTTTTCGCCATGTCCATAAGCGTGGCATTGGAGAAAACCACATAGGCCGGAATCCCGGCCTCCTTTGCCAGCTTTCCGCGCAGCTCCTTCAGCACGTCCAGCAGTTCCGATTGATCCACGGTCATTTTCTGCTGAGCGGACACGGCTGCCGCTTCCTCCGGCTCTATCTGTACCTTCATTTCCACGGTTTTCCCATGGTACAGCACCATATTCGCCAGGGCTGTCAGTCGAATCGTCTGATGTTCCACCTCAGATTGCAGATATCCTTCCGCTTCCAGATGATCAATCATGGCGTGGACATCGCTGCGGGTGCGGTTCTTGAGAAGACCAAAGGTTGTAATCTGATCCAGTCCCAGTTCCGTGACTCGCTTATTTTTACTGCCCCGGAGGACATTGCCAATCAGGTTAATGCCCACCCAGTAGCCCAGCTTATCATAAATCCGCCTGACACAGGACAGGATCATCTGGGCCTCTTTGGTAATGTCTACGGTCTTGAAGTTACCGTTACAGCTTCCGCAGTTGCCGCAGATATCCGGGTGCTTCTGTCCGAAATACTCCAGAATATAGCCCCGCAGGCAGGTTTTGGTTTTACAATAGCCAATCATGGCATCCAGCCGCTTTAAGTCCTGCTTGCGGACCATTTCCCGCTGGGCAGCGTCCAGCTCTTCGTTTTCCACGCCGTTATTAATGAGGTATCGGGCGGTGCTCACATCTCCGCCGTTAAAAAGCAGGATACAGTCTGCGGCGGTGCCGTCACGCCCGGCTCTGCCTGCCTCCTGGTAGTAGGCTTCAATGCTTTTGGGCATGTTGTAGTGGATCACGAAGCTCACATTGGACTTGTCAATGCCCATGCCAAAGGCATTGGTTGCCACCATAATGGGCATGCGGTCATAGAGAAAGTCCTCCTGGTTTTGGCTGCGTTCCTCGTCACTGAGTCCGGCGTGATACCGCGTCGCCCCGTATCCCCGGTCCCGGAGATTTTCACATACAGTTTCCACTTTCTTTCGGGTGGAGCAGTAAATGATACCGCTCTTTCTGGGTCTGGATGCCAGCAAGGACCAGAGCTCATGGTTCTTTTCCTCGGTCTGGATTACCTCAAAGTAAAGGTTGGGCCGGTCAAATCCAGTTACCGTCCGAATGGGCTCATGGAGCTTCAAGATCCGCTCCACATCCTCCTGCACCTGTTTGGTCGCCGTTGCCGTAAACGCTCCCACCACCGGTCGGGTGGGAAGGCCCTCAATGAAGTTCACGATCCGCAGATAGCTGGGCCGGAAATCCTGGCCCCACTGGGAGATACAGTGGGCCTCGTCCACCGCGAGAAAGGAGATGGGCAGCTTGGCTGCCAGACTTGCAAAGCCGGGGTAATCCAGCCGTTCGGAGGCAATGTAAATAATCTTATACTTCCCTGCCAGCATGTTTCGGTAAACGGCCTGGATCTGAGGTCCGGTCAAGGTGCTGTTGACAAAGGCGGCACTGACACCCACTGCTTTCAGCGCCATAACCTGATCCCGCATAAGCGAGATCAGTGGGGATACCACCAGAGTAATTCCGGGAAGCATCAGAGCGGGAAGCTGATAACACATGCTCTTTCCGCCACCGGTGGGCATGATACCAAAAACGTCCCTGCCGGACAGTACCCCATCGATTAATTCCTCCTGACCAGGGCGGAATCCGCTGTACCCAAATACGCGCTGTAATAGTTCATTCTTTTCCATAGCTTGTGTTATCTATTTTCCCTCACAGCCTGGCAGGGATTGCCGTAAGCGATGGTATTATCCGGAATATCTTTTGTTACCACACTTCCCGCACCGATCACAACGTTGCTCCCGATCGTAATACCAGGCATAATGATCACGCCGCCACCAATCCAGACATTATCACCTATGGTAACAGGCGCCGTTTGCGTTCTGCAAAATTCAAAGGAGCCATCTTCCTTGAGCGGTCCCAAACGATCAAACGCATTTTTAGGATGGAATGCCGTATATATCTGCACGTTGGGTGCAATCAAAGCATTATTGCCAATGCGAATCACATTGGCATCCAAAAAAGTACAGTTCATGTTCACTTCGCAATTATTGCCAAAGTAAATGTTATTTCCGTAGTCGACATAAAATGGCGCTGTGATCCATAGATTCTTTCCTTTTCCGCCCAGTAATTGTGTCAAAATTCTCTCTTTCTCCAGTGAATCAGCGGAATCTGTTCGGTTATAATCCCGCATCAAGTCCTTTGCCTTGTGCCATTGTGTCAATAATTCCGGGTCTCCACAATCATAAAGCATACCTGCCAGCATTTTTTCTCTTTCTGTCATAATCTTCCTCCTGCAATCCCTGATATTTACTGACAATACAATACCACAATTGCGGGAATATTTCCACCATTATCTCGCTGGATTTTCACCGTGAAACGCAAAGTTTCCAAAGCCCGCAGATGCGAAAAGCCGGCAGCCGATTGGCTGCCGGAAATTTCCGATTTCTACTGCCCACTCTGCCAGAGAGCGATTTCCTCAGACCTGATCCAGGAAAATGCAGTTCCCTGCTCCCAGGTGACAGCTTCTCAAATGGGATTCGCTCTGAATGGCACATTCCGCTTCGTCTCCTGAGCAGTGACCCAGGCCGAGAATTTCCAGGCCCATCTCCCGCAGCTGCTGAATGGTCCATTCAATCCGCTGCTGGTCAGCCTCCACCAGATGGGTGCCTCCAAAAATGGCATAGACAGGCATATGGAGTACCTCATGGACACGTTGGGTCATATTCACAATTCCCGGATGGGAGCATCCCACAAACATGGCGATCTTTCCTCCCAGATCTACAGCAACACAGGTTTCATCTCCAAAGTCGTCTGCTGTAAACCCCTCCGGTGTCAGCCGGACAAACCGGGAGGGAATGGTTTCAAAGGCGTTCCTCCGTGGAAATCCGGCAATCAGATACACACCGGGAAACAGCTCTGTTACATCGGTGACCTCCCGGTGGGTGACGCCAAACTCCTTAAGAAATTCCGGGTCAAAGCCTGCGGAAAGATATGTGTACTTCCCGCCGTCAAAGGAAAATTTGGGTTCAAAGAATTTTGGGCCAGTATACAGCACCGGCGCTCCGTCTCCCTGCTCTAAAAGATAACGATAGCCGGCAGCATGATCATAATGGCTGTGACTGAGAACCACCGCATCCAGATTCCGCAAGGACAGGCCCAAACGGTGGGCATTTTCCCAGGGATGCGGGCCAGCGCCGCAGTCGAAGAGAAAGCGTTTCCCGTTGCCCTCCATGAGATAAGACAGTCCATGCTCATTGATCAAAGCCTTGTGGTCCGAAGCCTTATTGTCCATCAATGCCGTAACGCGTAACATTTGCACTCCTCCGTATCCATTTCTATTTTGACAAAATCATTTTTATTTCTGCCTGGCAGTATGTTCTACCGGCTCTTTTTCCCACACTGCTGGTGACAGGCACCTGCCATGGCACAGCCGCTGCAGGCGCAGCCGCACTGTTTCCCCTTTTTCTTGTCACGGACCATGGAGAAAACCACAGTGCCAACGATCAGTGCCAGAATCATCAGAACAACAACATCACCCGAATGGGTGGCAAACCAAGAAAGCATCTCTCTTCCCCCTTACACACCGATCTTTACGGGGATATTGGCATATTTGTTCTTCCGAACCACCAGGTAAATCAGTCCGGCGAGTACCGCCAGAGCGGCAAAGGTAAATATTCCGAAGTGTGCCTCTCCCGTGAACAATCCTCCGATTTGATAGATAATCAGGGATACCGCGTAGGCAAAAGCGCACATATAGGCAATCGTTGCAGCTGTCCATTTCCCATTGTTCATTTCCCGCTTGATGGCACCAATGGCGGCAAAGCAGGGAGCGCACAGAAGGTTGAATACCATAAAACTGTATGCCCGGATGGGGCCAAAGTCCGCGGCGATCATGGTCCAGATCTCATTACCGGATTCGCTGAGTTCTCCGGCAAAATGATACAGTGTACCAAAGGTCATAACCACCTGCTCCTTGGCTACCAGACCGGTTGCCGTAGCAACCGTCGCTTTCCAGGCCATGTCCCCCATCCAGCCCAGGGGATAAAATACCCAGGCGATGGCTTTACCAATTTGGGCAAGGAAAGAGAGATTGTTGTCCTCCACCGCCTGGAAGACACCGCCCACAAACCCATAGCTTTGCAGGAACCATAAAACAATGGAACTCAGCAGAACGATGGTCGTGGCACGCTTGACAAAGTCCCAGCCACGATTGCCGGTAGAACGGAGAACGTTCCGGGCAGAGGGCAGATGATAGGCGGGCAGCTCCATGACAAAGGGTGCGGGCTTTCCTGCCAGGGACTTGAACTTCTTGAGAATCACACCGGAAATCACAACCGCAGCCACGCCGATAAAGAAGGCGGATACGGCGACCAGAGGGGAATAGCCAAATACCGCACCGGCGAACAAGCCAATGATGGGCATTTTCGCACCACAGGGAATGAAGCCGGTAGTCATTATCGTAATCTTCCTGTCCCGATCCTGCTCAATGGTGCGGGAAGCCAGAATTCCGGGGACACCGCAGCCGGTAGCCACCAGCATAGGGATGATGGACTTGCCACTAAGGCCGAACTTCCGGAGAATTCTGTCCATAATGAAGGCAACCCGGGACATATAACCCACATCCTCCAAAATAGACAGCAGGAAGCTCAGTACCAAAATCTGGGGTACGAATCCCAATACCGAACCTACGCCAGCCAGAATGCCATCCATTACCAGACCATAGAGCCATCCGCTGACACCCAGGGACGTGAAAACCTTGTCCAAAAGGCCCGGAATCCACTGACCGAACAGCACATCGTTTGCCCAATCCGTGCCGATGGTGCCGATGGAAAAGGGGAAGCTGCCCATGGCGATGGCATACATCAGGAACATGATGCAGGCAAAGATAGGCAGGGCCAGAATTCGATTGGTGACAATCCGATCAATCTGATCGGAGAGCGTCAAAGCGTGCTTGTGGGCCTTCCGCTTCACCGCCTTGTTCACCACATTTCCAATGTAGGTGTAACGCTGGTCGGCAATGATGCTTTCCGCGTCATCATCCATTTCCTGTTCACAGTCGGAAATGTGCTTTTCAATGTGGGCCAGCAGTTCCGGAGAAAGCTGGGCCTCTTGCCGGACACGCTCGTCCCTCTCAAACAGCTTGATGGCATACCAGCGCAGGTAGTTATCCGGCACATACCCCTCAATGGATTCCTCAATGTGGGCCAGTGCGTGCTCCACGCTGCCGTTAAATACATGGGGCATATCTCCATGGGTGTGATTCTTCGCCAGCTCCACCGCCTTCTCCGCGGCCTCCTGGCAGCCCTCTTTTTTCAGAGCGCTGATCTCCACACAGACACAGCCCAGAGCCTTTCCAAGCTTCTCCAGGTCAATGTTGTCCCCGTTTTTGCGAACCAGGTCGATCATATTCACGGCAATGACCACCGGGTGCCCCAGCTCAATCAGCTGAGTGGTCAGGTACAGGTTCCGCTCAATATTGGTTCCGTCCACGATATCCAGAATTGCGTCGGGATGATCACCCACCAGATACCGCCGGGTCACCACCTCTTCCGGAGAATAGGGAGACAGGGAGTAAATACCGGGAAGATCCTGGATGACCACATCATCGTGACCTCTGAGGGTTCCCTCCTTCTTTTCCACGGTGACACCGGGCCAGTTGCCCACATATTGACTGGAACCGGTGAGAATGTTAAACAGACTGGTCTTGCCACTATTGGGGTTGCCAGCCAGAGCAATGCGTACACCCATGTTATCTTCCTTTCTTTCGGTCTGTATCAGGCATCCATTACCTCAATCATTTCTGCGTCAGAACGGCGGAGGCTCAATTCGTAACCCCGGACGTTGATCTCAATGGGATCGCCCAGAGGCGCTACCTTGCGGATAAATACCTCCACATCCTTGGTGATGCCCATATCCATAATTCGTCGGCGTACCGCTCCCTCTCCCTGGAGCTTCACTACCACATAGCTCTTCCCTACTCTGGCGTCCTTCAGCGTCTTCATGTTATTCCTCCTGTCCTGTAATGATCAGCTTTGAGGTTAGCTTCTTCTAACTCCCGTATGTTAGCACAGACTAACTCATTTGTCAAGGGGGCGATTGGAAAAATGGGTGCCTGAATAAGCTCAGACACCCATATACTTTTGTATCAGCGCTTCCTTTTCTGCCCGGCTCAGGCCCTTTACAGCCAGTTCCCGCTTTAATGCGTCGCTGTGACTGCCGCAGATTTCCCGGTAGACTACGGTCAGCGGCCCTCTCCCCCGGGTATACTTCGCACCCTGACCGGACCGGTGGGCTTCCAGGCGATGGTCTACGTCAGTGGTGATTCCCGTGTATAGGGTATCGTCCCCACAGTGGAGAATGTATAAATACCAGATTCTTTCCACGTTCTTATCTCCGACGCCTTCTCAGCCCCATTCCCAGGAGCCTGTCCAGGAGGAAGAAAGTCACGTTGCCCAGGATCAGCAGAATGGCGAGCATGATTTTTCCCATTTCCGCAAAATCCTTGAGGACATCGTCAAGACCCAGGAAACCAAGCATCAGCTTATAGGCCGCCAGGATCATCAGGTTGAAATACAGCCCTTTCCACAGCCATCTTGCTTTTTTTGCGTCCATTTTTGGCTTTAGAATGGGATAATTTCCGATAAAGCAGAAGATAATCGCAGCTTCCTTATCCGGTGCGAAGAGAAGGCCCAGGATAGAAACGCACCCATACCAGGCCCAGGCAAACCGTCTGCCGCAGGTCTTCAATACCACCTGCAGCAGCAGCGTACAGATCATGGGACAGACATAAGTCGCCACGGGAATCAATGTCCCCATGCCCATAATTACCCCGGCTGCCGCTGCCAGGATGCCGCCCAGCGCTATGGCGCTGGCTGGAGTTTTCCGATTATCTGCCATTTTGTTCCAGGAGAGAGTACTTGATGTCCCACAGCTTCTGGCTCAAGTCCACATAGTAGGTCTGCGGATTATCAAACCGCTTAATTTCCTCCCAAAGGGTATCCACCTGTTGGCGGCAATAGTCACGAATCTCGTCCAGACTTGGAAGCGTATATACTAGCTCGCCATTCCGGAAAATGGGAACCATCAGTTCTTTTGCCGTGAAGTTGTAAACCCGCTTGCGCTTCCAGGTAGCATCCGGGTCAAAGATCTCCATCTCTCCGCTGTCATCCACCTGCTCATCATAAACAGCCAGGTAATCCGCTATGGCTTTCCCGTTATCCTTGCCATAAAAACGGTACAGCCGCTTATAGTGGGGCGTGGTAATCTTTCCAACGTTTTCGGAGATTTTAATCTTTGGCACCACAACGCCATCTTCCCCTTCCACTGCAACCAGCTTATAGACGCCGCCGAAAACAGGCTCAGATTTGGCGGTGATGAGCCGTTCGCCTACACCGAACATGTCGATTTGCGCTCCCTGGCGCAGGATATCCCGGATGATGTACTCATCCAGAGAATTGGATACGCTGATCTGACATTCGGTCCATCCCGCGTCATCCAGCATTTTTCTTGCCTGCTGCGTCAGATAGGCCAGATCGCCGGAGTCCAGGCGAATACCGCATTTTTTGATTCCCAGAGGCTTCAAGACTTCATTGAAAACACGGATGGCATTGGGAACGCCGGATTTTAACGTGTTGTAGGTATCCACCAGTAAGGTTGCGTTGGTGGGATACAGCTGGGTATAGGTCTTAAAGGCTTCGTACTCGCTGTCAAACATCTGTACCCAGGCATGGGCCATGGTGCCTCCGGCCTTTACGCCGTATAACTGGTCAGAAATGGTACAGGCTGTGCCGTGGCAGCCGCCAATGTACGCGGCTCTCGCGCCCAAAATAGCAGCATCCGCGCCCTGGGCACGCCGGGAGCCAAATTCCAGAACCGTCCGTCCCTCGGCGGCACGGCAGACACGGTTGGCCTTGGTGGCAATCAGGCTCTGATGGTTGACACACAGCAAAAGATAGGTTTCCAGGAGCTGGGCCTGGATGGCAGGAGCACGGACCGTGATTACAGGCTCCTTGGGGAATACCGGTGTGCCCTCAGGCACAGCCCAGATGTCACCCGTAAACTTGAAGTTCGCGAGATACTCCAGAAACTCCTCGTCAAATAGCTTCCGTCCCCGGAGATAGTAAATGTCCTCCTTGGAAAAATGAAGATCCTGTACATATTCCACAATCTGCTGCAGGCCCGCTACAATGGCAAAGCCGCCGTTGTCGGGACAGCGCCGAAAGAACAGGTCGAAATAGGTGATCTTGTCTTTATTGCCACAGGCAAAGTAACCGTTGCCCATGGTCAGCTCATAAAAATCGCAGAGCATGGTCATATTTAATTTATCGCTCATGGTATTCTCCTTACTGCCCTGGTTGGAGCGGGCACGTTTTATTCATTATAGATAATTCTTCCGAAAAACGCAACCCTTTTCGTTGACACTCTGGCGAATTTCGAGTATATTTAAATTAAGAACTGAGAAAGGATGTGATTCCTATGGAAATCACAGTCGGATTAAAGGGGCAGGCCTGCACACTGGCAGAACGGGAAGACACCGCAAAGGAAGTTGGCTCCGGTGACCTGCTTGTTTTTGCTACGCCCTGTATGGTTGCCCTGATGGAAGGCGCCGCCTGTGAAGCCATTGCGGGTATGTTACCCGAAGCCCAGACAAGTGTAGGCACTTCCCTCTCTATCGATCATATTTCCGCCACGCCGGTGGGATTGGAAGTCCGGGCAGAGGCGGAGGTTACAGCAGTGAATGGAAAAAGCATTACCTTTCAGGTGCGTGCTTTTGATGAAGAGGGAGAGATTGGTCACGGCACCCACACGCGGGTGATCGTGAATAGCCAGAAATTCCTGGAAAAGGCATATTCAAAACTCTAAGGAGGTTATATTATGCAAGATTACGGTGCCATGATCCGCAGTACTTTTGAGTTGGGCAGTGTTCGGGATGCCGAGCAGCTTTTTGAGCTGTGCATCCAAAACGCATTTCCCACCTTCCATTTCCGCCGCCTGGAACTAATCCGTTTTATGAAAGAGCCTCCCTATCTGGAGGGCAGAAGCTGGAACCATGTCTTTGAAATCAAAAAATCCGAATTACGGGGACAGGCTGTCTGGGAAGTCTGCTGCCACCGTGTCACCATGGGCAAGACCCCGGATAAGCAGGTATTCCTGGATTACATGACTCTGGGATTTTTGCAGTATTCGGAGATTTAACCGAATTTATTCCCTGTTCGGCGGTACAGCCTGTTGCTTAGGCTGTACCGCCGAAGTCTTCCAAAGGAATTTGTATGATAAGGGAAGTTCATCAACAGACTGCAGTGCCGGTTACCCCTACTGGGGCAACCGGCACTGGTATTTTGAAAACTTTCAGCAGGACCAAATTCACGAAAATCAGCACTTCTGATTTACCGTGAAACCTCCCTTATACTTCGATCAGGTCGTATTCTCTGGAGCCAAAGCCCAGTTTTGCCGCCGCTTCGATGGTGTGAACACCGTTCCGGCTTTCCACTCTCTCCAGGAAATGGGCCTTGCCCGGGTCGTTGCAGGCGTAGACAAGATCGATACAAGCCTGATCGATGGCAATGGGATCGGTGGAGGCCAGGATGCCAATGTCAGCAATGCAGGGGTCTTCCGCCACGGCGCAGCAGTCGCAGTCAACGCTCATGTTCTTCATCACATTGATATAGACCATCTGTCCCTTAAAGTAGGACACCACAGAGCTGGCAGCGTCTGCCATGGATTCCAGGAAGGAATCGTGATCGGAGCCCCACAGATTCTTGGGATCACCGGCGCCATGGATATAGGCCTTGCCGTAGGAGGAGGCGACGCCGATGGACAGCTGCTTCAGCGCTCCGCCGTAGCCACCCATGGGATGGCCTTTGAAGTGAGACAGCACCAGCATGGAATCGTAGTTCACAATGTCCTTACCCACATAGTTCTTCTTGATTACCTTGCCATTGGGGATGGGAAGTTCCAGATCCGGGCCCTTGGCATCCAGCAGATCCACAGGGAAATACCGGTTCCAGCCATGCTCGTCTAAAAGCTTAAGGTGCTTGTCCGTGGTGTTGCGCGCTCCGTCATAGGCGGTGTTGCATTCGACGATGGTGCCGCCCACATGGTCGACGATAGGCTTCCAGAAGTCGGGACGCAGGAAGTTCTGATTGCCCTTCTCACCGGAGTGAACCTTGATAGCCACATTTCCGGGCAGGGTCTTCCCTACCAGCTCATAGAGCTTTAAAACGGTTTCCGGGGTAATGGTACGGGAAAAATATACGGTTGACTTCATTCTAATTCCTCCTGTTTGATTGTGGATTTCCGGGCTAATGGATCATCAGCCCAGCTTTTTCATGGCTTTTTCGCTTTCTTCCAGGCTGAGAATCAAATCTCTTGCCTTCTGGGCTTTCTCCCGCTCCGCGTTCACAACCGCCTCCGGGGCACGGGAAATAAACTTCTCATTGCTGAGCTTATTCTCCAGAGAGGCCAGGTTCTTTCTCGCCTTTTCCAGTTCCTTACCGATGCGCTCCAACTCCTTGGCAGTATCCACCAGCTGACCCATGGGGATATACAGCTTTGCATCAGCGGTGGCACAGGTTACCATGCCATCCAGGTTCTCAGGCTCCGCATCCAGAATGGTCACGCTGTCCGCATAGGCCAGACGCTGAATGAAGCCCTCACCCTCCCGGAAGACCTGGGGTTTGGTGGTCAGCACATACAATGCAGCCTTCTTGCTGGGGGGTACGTTCATTTCGCTGCGGCGGTTGCGGATGGCACGGATGGCATCCATAACGGACTCCATATGGCTCTCCTCTGCCTGGAAGGCAAGCTCCTCCCGGTATTTAGGCCACTGAGCCACGATCAGGGCGCTTCCCTCGTGGGGCAGACTCTGCCAGATCTCCTCCGTGATGAAGGGCATAAAGGGATGCAGCAGCCGCAGAATCTGATCCAGAACATAGACCAGAACGGAAAGGGCAACCTGCTTCCGTCCCTCGTCTTCAGAGTACAGTCTCGCCTTGGTTAGCTCAATATACCAGTCGCAGTAGGTATCCCAGATAAAATCGTAGACCTTCTGAACAGCAATGCCCAGCTCATATTTTTCCAGGTTCTCCGTGACCTCGGCAATCAGGGTGTTCAGCTTGGACAGTACCCACTTGTCGGAGATTTCCAGAGTATCCAGGGCAGGCAATTCGTTTTTGGCGTCCTCCGGCAGGTTCATCATCACATACCGGGAGGCATTCCACAGCTTGTTGGCGAAGTTGCGC
>CAYRDE010000031.1:0-19754 GCA_964422935.1 uncultured Oscillospiraceae bacterium
TTGCCGGTGACGATATCACCCAGGGTCTGCCTCGAGTTGAAGAACTGTTTGAGGCACGCCGTCCCAAGAAGATGGCTCAGATTTCTGAGATCACCGGCGTTGTAAGCATCGACGACACCCACCGCACCGCTCTGCGTAACATCACCGTTACCGCTGATGACGGCGAGGTAAAGGTCTATCAGGTGCCCTACTCCGTAGGCCTGAAGGTTACCCAGGGCAAGATCGTGGAAAAGGGCCAGCCTATCACCGACGGTGCCCTGTATCCCCAGGACGTGCTGCGGATTTCCGGTGTGGAGGCCGTTCAGGATTACCTGGTCCAGTCCGTCCAGGCCGTGTACCGGCAGCAGGGCGTTGAGATCAACGATAAGCACATTGAGGTTATCATCCGTCAGATGATGCGCAAGGTGCACATTGAAGATCCCGGCGACACAACCCTTCTCACCGGCAGCACTGTGGATACCTTTGAGTTTGAGGATGCCAATGCCGAGATCCAGAAGCGGATCGACGCGGGCGAGACAGAGCTGCGGAAGGCAGAAGCCAGCGCCATGCTCCTTGGTATCACCAAGGCCGCTCTGGCAACCGACTCCTTCCTGTCCGCCGCCTCCTTCCAGGAAACCACCAAGGTGCTTACCGATGCCGCCATCAAGGGCAAGGTGGACCACCTGATTGGCTTGAAGGAGAACGTGCTGATTGGTAAGCTGATCCCCGCAGGCTCCGGCCTGATGGCCTACCGGGACTACCAGCCCGGCGCCACGCCGGAATCCCGGCTTCCCGAGGATCTTGCGGAAACCGCCCTCAATTAAGTTTTATGCCCCACGGTTTGAAACCGTGGGGCATTTTTTCGGCTATGAGAAAGGAGCCATTCGCCTTTCGTCAAATGGCTCTCTGTTTTAGGGTTTTTCATTTTATCTTTGGGTTCCCAGCTGAATCTGCTCCACCTGGATGGGCGGCGGGGCACTGAGCTGGCTGCTATAGGCGCTGATGATAATCTGGTCACCTGCGGCAAGATCCGAAAAGCTGATTTGGGAAATCTCCTGGGTTTCATAATTGACATAGAGGATTTTCCCCTTTTCTATCAGATTGGCACAGTCCACCGCCAGCCGTTCCCCGAAGACTTGCGACTCCGGTTCATCGGATATATATAGGATAGGATCATCCTGGTCGATTTCCAGAATCCGGGCGTTCAATCCCAATCTTTCTGTTTCCCTTTCCCGCATACAGCCCGTTGTCAGGAGTATCACGGCAAAAAGGAGTAGAAAAGACATTGCTTTTTTCATGCCAGTACCTCCACATGGGTCTTATTCAGACTCCGGACTCCACTGGTGACAGAAGATATGCCCCCCAATTTTGCCCCACACATAGTCATTTACCGCATAGGTGGCAAAATGGGTCACATCCATGGGCAGGATATAGGGGCCGTACAGCGCATTCTCCACCGCCTCATACTGGGTTTGGGTCGGCTCCGCGTCTTTCAGGAATTTTGTGCTTCGGAATTGGTTTTCCGCATAGATCACGCCTTGAACCGTATCCTGAAAGTCCTCGGAAACCACCCGGTTCAGTACCACTTCCGCTACCGCCTGCTGGCCTTCATCCGGCTCTCCCCGGGCCTCCACCCAGACCATTCGTGCCAGAAGCTCCATTTCCCCGGAAGTCAGGGAGAGACTTCCATAGCGTGGCTCCACATAGGGCTTTTCTTCTTCTATGTAAATAAAGGGCTTTTCGGGCATTTTGTCCACTTCATAGACCCAGGCGCCGCTGTAGCCCGGTACGATTTCCGATGTGGTAAAGCCTTGCTCAAAGCCTTTTTTCAGCATAGGGTTGTCATAGTTGGGTCCATAGGGATCGAGGAGGGTCACCCTGCCCTCCTCCGTCACTCCGGAAGCCACCATAAAATGCTGTTTGTCGGTAAAGTCAGAGCGTCCGTCTACCAGGAAAATCGCGACATTTCCCGCTTTCAGCTCCTCCAGCACCACATGCCAATTCTCCGCATAGTACCAGGGAAGCTGAAGCTGATCAGAGGCATACAGGAGTCGCTCCACGTTATTGCCATTGTAACCGCCGAAAGCATCCGCCAGTTCGTCCGGATAGTAGGTATGTCCCGTCATGTAGGTGGCGACCATTGCCAGAGCCGTGATACCACACCCGCTGGTTGCCACCGTTCCACTGCCGTATCGGACATTGGGGTAGTCCTTTTGATCATACAGAGGCATTTCATGCTGCGTGGGCTGAGGGCCTGTATACAGGGCCACAGTCTCCGGCAGGTCCTCCGGATTGAAAATCCAGGCTTCCTCCCAGCCGGTGGAAATCCAGCCCTGGGGGAATCCCTTTTCATAGCCCTCCCGAAGCATGTCCTTTTCCAGATTGGCTCTCAAAGGATCGCGGACAACAACCTGTCCCTCCCCCGTCATCCGCTCCAGTACAATCCAATGTCTGCTGCTGGTAAATACCGACTGGTTGTTCATGGCGCAAATGGCAACGCAGCCCTTTTCCAACGCGTCAAAGGCCTCCTGTACATTTTCCGTTCGATATCCGTTCAAGCCAAGGGCTTCAACCGCCTTGACCATGATCTCGTCATCTGTACCGGTGTGAAAAAAGTTCCCCAGCTGATCCGGGGTGTAGGGGTAACCGGTCAGATAAGACGCCACCATCGCAAGTGCAGTGACAGCGCTGCCGTGGGAGGCAATTGTACCTTCCCCGCAGGGAATATCCGGATAGTCCTCCTGATAAAAGGCGGGCAAGTCAGATTCAAAATCTGTCCCCAGAGGGATATCTTCCGGAACAGTCTCTTCTGCAAAATCATCAACCGCTTCGGTTGGGTCTGACGCTTCCATATCCGGCTCCGCTTCCGGAAGCGTTTCCTCCGGAATCGTCATTTCCGCCGCTTCCTCTGTCTGGAGCAAGGGCTCTGTTTCTTCCACAGCTTCTGTTTCCTGAGCCGCAAATGCCGTCAGTGAGGAACCGCTCATAAACATTGTCAGCGCCAGGATAAATGCGATCATCCCACGATATGCTTTCATCCGTCAAATCCCTCCCTTCGACAGGAATAGCGTCTTTTCAAGTTAATAGCCGCTTTTGGGTTATGATACCATAAAGCGAAGCAAAATGGCAAAAGGTCGAAAAATGGATCATAACCACACTGCGGTTATTATACCATATTCTTCCATCAAGTCAAGAAAGAGATATGAATGCTGCGAAAAAACAGGAAAGGGCTTCCGTCTTCACGAAAGCCCTTTTTGATTTACTTGCCCAAGAATTCCAGGGTGACCTTCACAATGTTGTCCGCACACAGGCCGAAGGCTTTCAGCACCTCATAAGCAGGGCCGGAGAAACCGAACTGGTCCCTGACGCCGATCCGCCGCACAGGGGTGGGATAGTTCTCGCTGAGGAAGCTGCAAACCGCTTCTCCCAATCCGCCGATGATGGAATGCTCCTCGCAGGTAATGATTCTGCCGCATTCCTTGGCAGCCTTCAAAACCAGCTCCTCATCCAAAGGCTTGATGGTGGACATGTTGATGATCCGGGCATGGATGCCCAGCTTTTCCAGGGCTTCCCCGGCCTGAATGGCTTCATAAACCATAAGGCCGTTGGCGATAATGGCGATGTCGTTTCCATCCCGCATGACCTCGCCCTTGCCAATCTGGAAGGTAAAGCCCTCCTCATGGAACACAGGCACAGCCAGACGACCCATCCGCAGGTACACCGGCCCCTGATATTCATAAGCCGCCTTGGTCGCCGCTTCCGCTTCCACGCCGTCGGCGGGGCAGATCACTGCCATACCGGGGATGGAACGCATGAGGGCGAAATCCTCACAGCACTGATGGCTTGCCCCGTCCTCGCCTACAGACAGGCCACCATGAGAAGCGCCAATCTTCACATTCAGGCCGGTATAGCCAATGGAGTTACGAATCTGCTCATAGGCTCTTCCGGAGGCAAACATGGCAAAGGAGGAGGCAAAGGGGGTCATGCCGGAGGCCGCCAGACCTGCCGCCACGCACATCATATCCGCTTCCGCAATGCCGCAGTTAAAGTGCCGTTCCGGGAAAACCTTGGCAAACATGCCGGTCTTGGTGGAGCCTGCCAGGTCGGCGTCCAGCACCACCACGTCGGGATGCTCCCTGCCCAGGGCAACCAGGCCCTTGCCATACCCTTCACGGGTGGCCATTTTCTTTACATCCGCCATCAAATCAGCCCTCCAATTCCGCAAGTGCTTTGGTTAGCTCTGCCATTGCCTGGGTGTACTGCTCGTCATTGGGCGCGACACCGTGCCAGCCGGCATTGTTTTCCATGAAGGAAACGCCCTTACCCTTGACAGACTTCATCACAATGGCGCAGGGCTGACCCTTTACGGTCTTTGCCGTATTCATCGCCGCCTCAATGGCGTCAAAATCATGGGCATTAATGGTTTCCACATGGAAGCCAAAGGCCTGAAGCTTTTCATCGATGGGATAGGGGCTCATAACCTTCGCAATCTCTCCATCGATCTGGAGGCCGTTGTTGTCGATGATGACGCAGAGGTTGTCCAGCTTGTAGTGGGCCGCAAACATGCAGGCCTCCCAAACCTGTCCCTCCTGAATTTCACCGTCGCCTAAGAGGGTGTAAATCCGATAGTCCTTTCCCTTGACCTTCGCCGCCAGGGCCATGCCGCAGGCTGCGGAGATTCCCTGTCCCAGAGAGCCGGTGGACATATCCACACCGGGGACGGAGTTCATATTGGGATGCCCCTGCAGATAGCTGCCAACCTTCCGCAGCGTCACCAGATCCTCCACCGGGAAAAAGCCCCGATGGGCCAGCGCCGCGTACAGACCAGGGGCGCAGTGACCCTTACTGAGTACAAAACGATCCCGATCCTCCCACTTGGGGTTCTTGGGGTCCACGTGCAATTCATGGAAATACAGGTAGGTAAACATGTCCGCCGCGGACAGACTTCCGCCGGGATGACCGCATTTGGCAGCATGGGTGCTTTCCACAATGCCCATGCGAACCTTGCAGGCTGTGATTGCAAGCTGCTTCTTTTCCTGGGATGTCATAGGAGCCTCCTTGATCAAAATAATAAGGCGGGCGAGCCGCCATATTTTCCCTTTTACATGGTTGTTATTATACCATGAAGCGAAGCGTAATGGTATAATATCGACATCTTTTCCGGTTTCCGGCGCTGCCGGAGAGGAAAAGGTCGATTTTTCAAGTATAATAACCACTCCGTGGTTATTATAACCACATTCCCGGGTATTTGTCAACTGGCGGCAAATACAAAGGTAATTCCTTTTCTTCCGCCGTTTTGTTCATCTTACAGTATTTCCTATTTTTCTGCCGAAGACCCCGCCGCTGCCCGGATTCCCAGTCCTATGGCAACAGCCACGGCAAGGCACAGACTCATCATGCAATAAGAAAAAAGGGCGGTGCTCCCGTGACGCTGGACGTAATATTCCATAAATCCCGCGCCCCCCAGCGCCCCGGCAATCGCCAGCCACAATGGCACATACCAGAACCGGAAGCCCCTGTTTCTCACCAGCCGCCGGGAGAATACCACAATCCCCCCCACCAGGGCCACGGCACCCAGGACCTGAACAATGCTTACAAAGCCATTACTCCGGAAGAACAGGGAGTCATACCGGGTGGAATCCAAAACGATCTGGGAAGCACAGTAGCACATCAGGAAAATCAGGCAGATGTCCCCATCAGGGCATTGGCTGCGATGCCTCTTGTAATACAGCGTCAGCGCCAGAAACAGCCCCAACGCAAACAGGGACTGAAACATAAACGTTGCAAACCGGTATTCCGTAGCCCCGGAGACGGCATTCACCACTGCGTAGGAAAAGGGCAGGAAGTGCAGGCTCTGGAGCACCTGTCCCCGGTCGGAGGACTGAAACAGGGAGGCCAGCCGCCCCACGGCGATTCCCGCCGCCCCGGCTATGGACATGGCATCCAGCATCTCCGGAAGGCTCCGGCTGAGGCGAAGCAGCCGCGTCAGTCCTGCCGCCAGGAAGCAGCCCAGGAAGACCCCCATCAGGGCATAGCCCCCGGGAGAGAACAGCTTCATGGCAGCGAGAAAGCCCTCATAACTGTCTGTCCGGCTGTACCAGTGGAAGAACCGGGCAAAGACCAGACTCAGAGCCACGGCTGTGGGAATTGCAGCAAAGGCCGCCGCCGGATTTCCGGTTTTCTCCAGATAGAAGGCCAGAAAGAAGCAAATCGCCACTGCCGCTCCCAGTGTCAGCACAAGGTTATGCCAATATACAGCGGTTCCGCCGATGAAAAATGCAATCCGTTCCATGGCTCAGCCTCCTTCCGGCACAGCGGTGGCGAAATAAATGATGTCGCTGATCCGCCGCTGCTCACCTTTGGCAGGGCGGTTGATGAGTTCATCGTTCATCACGATGGTTGCCGTCTGACCGCCGTCCAGACAGTAGGCCATTTTACATCTGGTCTGGGCAACCACCTTCTGGAACCTGGCAACCGTAGGATCGTCCGGCTGATTTCCCTCCCAGTTAGCCACCACCGCAATATAGTGAAGGGAGTCCATCTGGCACAGGGCAGACCGGGCGTATTCCTCCCGGATCTCTCCCACCCCATAGACGTTGGGCAGCTCCACCATTTCGAAGTTATCCACCAGAATCGGTCCGAAGGCGAGGCTGAAATTGATGTGGTTTTCATCCAGGAAGGCCTGGGCACTTTGCTGGTTGCCCAACTGCTTCATATAGGAGAAGAGCATATCTCCGTTTTCATCGATGTAGCAGGTTTCGGCATAGCCGTCATCCACGGCCCGGCGCACCTGTCCCTCATAGGCGACGATACCAAACACAGGACGGTTGGCGTAAAAGTCTCCTGAGGTTGCCACCACCGCATTGACGGTGGCTGCCATTTCCGTGGGGAAATACAGCTTGCCGGAGGCATAGGCCCCGTCGGACAGATGCCGGCGCAGCTGGGAAGGATGCCCGATTTTTACCTCGGAATAGGTGTAGACTGAGTTGTCGTGGGCCTCCTTCCAGGTCACGGCAAAAATACTTTCGTCCAGATAATAGTGAATGACGCTGTCCTCAAACAGTTCCGTGTCCGTGGAGAAATACATGGACTGACCGTCCAGGATGTATTCCGCCTCCTTGAGAATCGGCTCCATATCCTTGGGGTCGCTGACCTGACCGAACTTGCTTTGATCCGGCTCCGGGGCCACCTGCACATCCTCATCAAGGCTGTAAATGGCCTGATAGGGAGGCACCGTCGCTTCCGTGGTCTCTGCCACCGTCTCCTCCGGCGTCTCCACCGTCAGAAGGGTCTGCTTCGCCTTGTTAAGCTCCGGTGTCAGAGCGTCCTCAAACTGCTGACAGATCGCCATATCGCCCACCGGGGCGGCACTGACGGAGGCAGACTGTCCCGGGCTAAGCAGCAATCCCCGCAGCAGAAGATAGGTCAGGGCCAGAGATATGGGCACCAGAATGATTCCAAAAACCAGCAGCGCCAAAGGCACGGGCTTTCTCTCCCTTTCCGGGGCCGCGGCTCTCTGCCGGGACCCATCGGGAGTCAGGGAGCTTTCCTCCCGGGACTGCTGGGGCTGTCGGGGCTTTTGCGGCTTTCCCCGGGCGTATTTGGGTTGATATGCCATGAGAAAAACCTCCTTACCGGAAACCGCTGGACATGGCGGACAATACTGTTTTATCCGGGATCACATACCATTGCTCCTCTGACTTTAAAAGGCGGAGCCTTCCCCGGACGCTGACCCTTTCTCCTGCGGACAGGGCCTTCTCCACCGCCTCCAGCAGCAGCTTGTCCCCATCCAAGGTATCCGCCGTCGGCTGTACATAGGCAGACACCGACGCCGCAACTCCGGACGCATCCAGGGCCATAATGGTAACATCCCGGTAAATCTCCTGGCCCTCCCGGTAGCATTCCCCCGCCGGTTCGCAGGCAATGCTATCCCGGAATGCTTCCCAAATCCGCCTGGCAGCCTCTGTCTGGAAATCTCCGTCAGCTCCCAACTCCGGCTGTCCATAAATCAGGCCTTCCAGAGCTGTATCGTCTCCGGTGGAAAGGGCCTCAATAAACCGGTCGGACACCGCCTTTGCCTCCTGGGGCACATCTTGGCCTTTCAGTGTCAAATTGCGGCACAGGAGACTTCCCCCAAAGGACACTACCAGTAAAATGGCTCCCAAAAGGAAAAACAAAGACGAAAAAATCTTGGATGGCTTCATATTTTGCCTCTTTCTTTCCGGATTGCCCGGTTTGTTTTCGGGGTCTTCCTCATATCACCGATTCGTAAATGTGGGCAATGGCCTCGCCGAAGGCTTCCTTATCGAAATGCCCGGCAATCTCCTGACTTTTCTCCGACGCCGCCTGCCGCAGCTTCGGGTTTTCCATCAGGGTGTCAATGGCGTCCAGAAACTCCTGGGCGCTGCTGTATTCATAGCCGTTTTCCCCTTCCTTCAGCACGTCCTCCAGGCAGTCATCCTGACGGCATACCAAAGGCAGGCCGTTGGCGGCGGCCTCAATATAGGTAAGTCCCTGGGTCTCGCTGGTGGAGGCGCTGGCAAATACGTCCGCCAGCTGGTAGTAGTTCTGTACCTCCTGGGGCTCCACCATGCCGGTGAAAATCACCTTCCGGGAAATTCCCAGTTCCTGTGCCTGACGCTCCAGGTCTTCTCTGGCTGGGCCGTCTCCCACAATGAGAAACACCATATTTTCATTGGTCTCCAGGGCCTTGGCAAACAGGTCCATCAGCTCTCCCAGATTCTTTTCCGTGCCCAGGCGGCCTAAATTCAGCAGCACCTGCTGGTCGTCCCCAATACCCAGAGCCTGACGGCGGCGCTGCCGCTCCTCCGGCGGCATCCGCTTGTGGTGTTGCTCCAGGCTGATACCGCTGGGCACAACGCTGATGGGCTTGCGAACGCCGTAATCCTGGAGGGCATGTTCCACCTTAGCCGTAGGCGCCACCACCATCTTCACCCTTCTCAGCCGTTCCCGGGTCAGCACCCGCACCAGGGTTCTGCCCAGACGTCGGCTGGGCACCAGATAGGTCACATACTGCTCATATAGCGTGTGATAGGTATGTACAATGGGCGCCCCGGTGATCCGGGAAATCCGGGAGGCAAACTGGAAGCTGAAAAATTCGCACTGGCTGTGGATGACATCCGGCTTCCAGTCGATGATCTCCTGGATGAGCTTGTGCCGGAAGGACACCGGCATCCGCACATCCGGGTACACCGCGCCGATGGGCAGGGAGCGAATATAGTACACCGCTCCCTCTTTATGGGAGTGGTGGTCAGCGGAAATGGTCAGGATGCGCACATCATGCCCCTTCTCCGTTAAAACATCAAATAAATTCTGTACAGATGTGACCACCCCGTTGGTATTGGTTGTATACAAATCCGTGGTGATCAGAATTTTCCGTTTTCCTTCCTGAGACTGCATGGACTTCCTCCTGATTGCCTGATGCAATCGGCAAGAGCAGATAAGGAGCGCCTTGCGTCCAAACGAAACGATTGGGGCAAAGAGGCCCTGCGCTGCCGCAGACGATTGATTCAGAGTTTCCCTATTTTGTCCATTATAGCAAAAATCCACAAAAATGCTACTGGCAAAATATTTAAGATTCCATAGAGAAATCTTAAAATTCTTCTCTGTTTCTTGCATTTCCCCAAAAAACATGGTAAAATGTTCGTCAGAATATCAGGGAGGCAGGATATGCGCAGAAAGAAACGGCTGGTCGTGCCGATTTTGATAACCTTGCTGATGGTGGCTGCCATTGCCTGGGGCCTGTGGCTGTGGTATGACGCCAACGTTGACCGCAGCGGCTGGGTAGAACAGAACGGCATCCGGTTCTATCAGGATTTTCACGGAGACCCGGTGTCCGGCTGGCTGGACATCGGAGGAGAACGCTACTATTTTAATCCCGACGGCACCCCCAGAACCGGCTGGCAGGCGCTTGACGGAAATACATATTGCTTTACCCCGGATGGAAAAATGCGCACCCTCTGGCAAACTCTGGACGGCACCCTCCATTACTTTTCTCCGGACGGCACCGTCAAGACAGGTTGGATTTCTCTGGACGGCAGCAGCTACTACCTTCTGGACCGGGGCACTGTGGCTACCGGCTGGCAGGAGATCGACGGGGATACCTACTTTTTTTCCGAGGGCGGACGTATGGTCACCGGCTTTCAGGAAATTAGCGGCAGCACCTACTATTTTGATGAGGCGGGAATTCTCCTCACCGGTCAGCAGGAGATCGACGAGCGGATCTTTTATTTTGGCACCGACGGCGTCATGCGCACCGGCTGGGATGAAACTGAGGAAGGCCGCCGCTACTACTATGAGGACGGCCCCATGGCCCGGGGCTGGACCAGCATAGACGATGGTCTTTACTATTTCCAGGCGGATGGTCTGCTCTATACCGGCTGGCTGACCCTGGGCGAATATAGCTACTATCTCTCCCCTGAGGACGGTCGTGCCGCCATCGGCCCCACGGATATTGATGGTCAGCGCTACTATTTCAGCCCCCAGGGGGTTCAGATCGTCCTGGTCAACGCTCTGAATCCGGTTCCGGACTATTATGAGCGGAACCTGAAAAATGTGGTGGATTACCACGATGTGGATGAGCGGTGCTATGACGCTCTGGTTCAGATGCTGGAGGACTGCACCAACGCAGGCATTTCATATAATTTTAACTCCGCCTACCGAAGCATCAAGGAGCAGACGGAAATTCTGGAGCTTCGGACGGCGGAGCATATGCAGACCTATGACTTAAGCTACGAGGAGGCCCGGAAAAAGGCTCTGGAAACCGTAGCCCTCCCCGGAACCAGTGAGCACCACCTGGGTCTGGCGGTGGATCTTCTGGGGCAGGAAGCCATTGCCTGGTTCCAGGAGCACTGCTGGGATTATGGGTTCATTCTCCGGTACACCGCGGATAAATATCCCATCACCGGTATCATCGACGAGCCATGGCATTTCCGGTATGTAGGCGTAGAGGTGGCCCAGGATATCAAGGCCTCCGGATTGTGTCTGGAGGAGTACCTGGGAGCGGAGCCGGTCAAGCCAGAGGTCGCTCAGGAATCAGGAGAATAACATGAAGCAGCGCCGGGATTCATCAAGAATTCCGGCGCTGTCGTTTTTGCTATTGAATGGCCTTACTTTGATTCAGAACCAGGGTAGAGTAGAGCATCAGCACATCCTGATCCCGGAATTCCAGAAACTGCCCCAGCGCGTCGATGCGGATATAGCGCACATCCACCAGGGTGATCTTCCGGTAATCCTCCACCAGCAGGGGAACCATGCTGCTGCCGAAGGAATCCCGGAAGACGATCAGCTCCCGGTCTCCGGAGGCGTTGGGATTTTCAATGGTCAGCAGACTTTTTGCCCCGGACAGGAACACGTCATAGGGGTCCCGGGCAGTCTCTCCCTTCTCCAGATCGTAGATGCCGCCGGTCTTCCCTGTCTCATAGTCATAGACGGTACAGTCTGCCAGCACCTCATTTTCCAGGATGTTCAGCTCCTCCGATTCCATGGGCAGCGCCGCCTGACCGTAATACACCCCATAGAAGGGTCTGGGCAGGGTGGTCAGGGTATAGTCTTCCAGCTTTGGCGGCGTGACCCCCAGGGCCTCCGCCAGCTTTCCGGCGGCGGGGATCAGCTTTTCCTGCCGCCAATGGGTATCGGTCCGGTAATAGTCCTCATAGCTTAGGCAATCCGTCAGATCCGCCTGGGCCGCCCAGGGCATTCCCTGGGCAATCTGGGTCTTCAGGGCGTCATAGTTGAGTGCCAGGTGTCCGCTGGGCTTTGCCAGGTAATAGCCCTTGTCCGGAACGATTGCCATAGTGACGCTGCATCCGGTCAGGTACTTGCCATAAAGACAATTCATCCGCTCCAGGAAGTGGTCCACGGAGTCCTCCCGGAGGGGGTATTCCTGCTTTGCAGCGTACCCCTGGGCAAGATAGATGCCGTTATTGTCCTTCTGGCCCAGAATACTGTAATGGAACCGGGCTTTTAAGCGGCGGAATCCATTGCGAAGGGGGAACTGGTCCAGGCTATAGTCTTCAAATTCCTCCATAAACTTGCCGCTGAGCAGTTTCTCGACGCTGCACGATGGCTTCTGGGCCAGGGGGCGGCGCTCCTCCTGGGAGATATCCCTGCTGGGAAACACCCAGGCAGATACCGCCAGGATGCCCCACAGAACGAGAATGGCAATGGTGTTTCTTTTCTTCATTTCACGTCCTCCCTAGAACCGGAAATACAGGAACGGACTGAAGGAGCCGTCCACCAGATAGGCGGTGCAGACAAGCAGCAGGAGAATCATCCATCCAAGGGACAGGGCATCCCCTGCCCTGGTCCTTTCCAGGCGGAGCGCGCCCTTGCGTACCAGGGGCGTGACCCCCAGAAAGCCATAAAGAAACAAGGGGCCGTAGCTTCTGAGATAATACCATGTCACCTTCGAGGTCATCGGCAAGCCGCCCAGGCCGAACATTCCCGCAAAGTCCCCCGCCGCCTGGGAAAGGCTTTCGGCGTTAAAGAGCACAAAGCTCAGCGTAACCGCCAGCAGCACATAGCCGTGCCGCAGAACCCCCGGCAGTTTTTCCACAAGGGGAAGCCACTTTTCCAGCATCAGAAGCAGGGCAAACACCAGGCCCCACACTACAAAGTTCCAGGCGGCCCCATGCCAGGCTCCCGTCAGCATCCAGACCGTGAGGATATTGCAGATCCACCGTCCTCTGCCCACCCGGTTTCCCCCCATGGGAATGTAGACATAGTCCCGGAACCATCGTCCCAGGCTCATATGCCAGCGCCGCCAGAATTCCGTGACGCTTTTTGCCAGATAGGGGTAGTCAAAGTTCTCCATGAAATGGAAGCCAAAGATTCTCCCCAACCCGATTGCCATGTCGGAGTAGCCGGAAAAGTCAAAGTAAATGTTCAGCAGGAAGGCCAGGGCGTACATCCAGTAGAACAGGACGGATTTTTCATCGCTTTCCCGGAACAGCCGGATCAGCAGGGCAAACTGATCCGCCAGAAGCACCTTTTTCCCCAGGCCCACCAGAAACCGGCGAAGGCCATAAAAGGCCTCCTCCCAGCTGTGGTGCCGGTTTTCCAGCTCCGCCGCCACATCCGCATACCGGACGATGGGCCCGGCAATGAGCTGGGGGAACAGGGAAACATAGGCCCCAAAAGCAATCAGGCTTTTCTGGGTCGGCACCGTGCCCCGGTAGACATCTATGGTGTAGCTCAGGCACTGGAAGGTATAAAAGCTGATGCCCACCGGAAGGGCCAGCTTTAGCAGCGGAAGGCTCAGGCCTGTCACGGCATTGAAGCTGTCCAGGAAGAAATCCGCGTATTTAAACAGTCCCAAAAGCCCCACCCCAATGACGATGGAAGCAATCAGCCAGCCCTTTTGATTGGCCCCTTCCCTGCCAATCCTCAATCCGCACAGGTAGAAGGCCAGAATGGTAACGATCATCAGAAGCAGCAGCTTTGGCTCCCCCCAACCGTAAAACAGAAGGCTGAACAGGAGCAGCACCCCGTTTTTCCACCCCCGGGGTGCCAGGAAATACACCACCAGCACCGCAGGCAGAAAATAATAAAGGAAGGGAATACTGGAAAAAATCATAGGTTTTTCCTTTCTGGATATCCTTTAAAAAATGGCAGCGAGTTTTCGCTGCCATTTGGATTGTTAAACGATTGGCTCCTCCGCCAGGGTCTGGCTGTCCGGGTAGGCTTCCATCAGGTGGGTCTTGAAGGTATCCATGATCTCCTCATGTCCAAAGGCCACCACAAGGAAGCTGCTTCCAACGCTCTGAATCAACAGCTTGTCCGGGAACCCGCACATCCACTGGTTATTCTGAACGGCTTCCTTCATGGTCTCCCCAAAGCTTTCCGCCGTAACTCCCTCTGCCAGGCGGTAAGCGCCGCAGGTGAAGGTGTTGCTGTTCATCATGTGCATCAGAGAGGCTGCCTCCTGAATGCCGCCAAGCTGGTCGGCAGGAATCAGCAGGGTGTAGCTCAGGTTTTCATCCACAGTGGTGAAGGCACCGGGACCCTCGGTCAGGGTCTCCCCCATCTCTCCGCCAGTGGAGGGGAACTTCTCCTCCTCGGTGTACAGGCCCCAGACCGTCTCCAGAATCTCCAGGGGAGAGCCAATCGTTTCCGCCGGGGCTGTGGTCTCCTGGGGCTTTGCGCTGCCGCATCCGGCAAGCAGGCCCAGCATCAGAGCGGCGGTCAATACAATCGCAATTCGTTTTTTCATTGTGTTTCCTCCATGGATTTTTTACGTTTTCTTTGAAAAAAGTGATGTACCAGCAGCATCAGAAGCATACCGGTCATCACGCCCCCGCAGTCGATGCCCACATCCCGGATTCCCGGTCCCCGGTCGGGGACGAAAATCTGTATGGTCTCATCGATGCAGGCAGCAGCGGCCCCCAGGCAAAAGCCCAGGGTCTTTGGCTTTTCCAGCATACCCAGATACCAGAAAAGCAGCCCGCCCAGGCAGGCGAACTCCGTGAAATGGGCAAGCTTCCGCAGAGGAAATCCCCCCGGCGTGTCCTCCCCGGTGCTACGAAACAGTATTGCCAGAATTTCCTTTACCCAATCACTGAGAGCGCCGGAAATCTCCCCGGGCAGCAGGGAATTGCCCCAAATAAAAATCAGGTTGCAGATGAGCAGGGCCTTGCACAGCCGCAGCCGTTTGTCCGTCCGTATCATCCCAGAATCCCCAAATGCTCAAACAGAATTTTGATGCCCAGCAAAATCAGCAGTACCCCGCCAACAATCTGGGCCTTCTTTTCAAACCGGCTTCCAAAGACATTGCCAATCTTGACACCGGAAGCAGACATGCCGAAGGTGAAAAGGCCAATCAGCCCTACCGCGGCAACAATATTCACGTCTCCCGCCATTGCCAGGGAAATGCCTGCCGCCAGGGCGTCAATGGAGGTAGCCACTGCCAAAAGGAACATGGTCTTCACGGACAAATCCACCTTCCCGTCCACAGGGCAGGACCTGCCGGTGTCCTCCGTCTCAAAGGCCTCCTTGAGCATATTGATGCCAATCACCGCCAGCAGCCCAAAGGCCACCCAGTGATCCACCGACGCAATGGCTTCGGCAAAATAAGACCCCAGCCAGTACCCGATCAGAGGCATCAACGCCTGAAAACAGCCGAACCATAGTCCGCAAATGACGCCTGCCTGCCAGGTCGCCTGTTTCATGGAAAGGCCCTTGCAGATGGACACGGCAAAGGCGTCCATGCTCAGCCCCAGGGCCAGCAGCAGAAGCTCTCCGATTCCCATAAAAATAACCTCCGTGTTGATTCTCTGATAACCAGCACAGAAGTCCATGAAGAGACTGAGCCGGTCTTTCAAGTCTCGTCATTTCAGATGGAACCGGGGTAAGGCCCAGTATGTCGATTCCATCCCGCGCAAGCTTTCGCGCGCCGACTACTCCCTCTTCTCCTGGGATTATAACAGAGAGTCCCCGGTTCGTCAAGGCCAAACCGGGGACAGGTCATAATAAGTTTACATTTTTCCGGATAATATACAGAAAATCCGGGATTCCTTCAGAAAAATTTCAAAAGCTGCTCCACTACCAGTACCGCCGCGCTGCTGCTGAGGGCCACTACAATCAAGCTTTTGCCCCGGTATGCCAGGATCACGGCAACCACCAACGCCGCCCCACCGCTGATGGGAGACTGGGTGCTGCTCAGAATGGCGGGAAAGGTCATGGCTGCCAGGCAGCAATAGGGAACATAATGGAGGAAGGAGCGAAGAAAAGGACTTTTGATGGGCTTTCGGAAAATGGTCAGAGGCAGCACCCGGATCAGGTAGGTGGTCAGGGCCATCACCGCAATGTACCAATAGATGCTCATTGGTCCTCCCCTCCTTCCTCGGTAACGGGACAGCGCCAGGCCAGAATCCCCGCTGCCGCCACCGTGCAAATCACAATGGAGATTCCCGGGGACACCCCTTTCAGCATCGGCACCCAGGCAAACAGGCAGCTCAGGCACAGGGCCAGCAGCACCGCCCCCAGAATCCGCCGGTCCTCCTTCGCCGGAGGCACCACAATGGCAACGAACATGCCGTAGAGCATAACCCCCAGCGCCGCGCCAATGGCCTGGGGCAGAATAGACCCTGCCAAAGCCCCGGAGAGGGTACCCAGGGTCCAGCCGAGAATCGGCAGAGTTCCCAGGCCCAGCAGGAAGGGCACCATCAGCGGCTCCCGACGTGACATTGCCAGGGCAAAGATTTCATCTGTATTAAAGAAAGCAATCAGGAGCCGGGGCAGCACCCCGATTCTCTGCCCCATCCGCTGGCTCAGGGCCAGACTCATCAGAGCATAGCGGCTGTTGATGACCAGCTGGGTCAGCACCATTTCCCAGAGGGTGGCACCGGCTACAATCAGCGTCAGTCCCGCGAACTGTCCGGCGCTGGTCAGATTGGTAAGGGAGATCAGGGTGGCTTCCAGGGCTTTAACCCCCTGGGCCACCGCCATGGCGCCAAAGCCAAAGCTTACGGAGAAGTAACCCATTCCCACCGGCAGTCCCCGCTCCAGACCGATGCGGTATTCTCTCATATTCATGGGAACGCTGTCCTTTTCATCCCCGCATTCCCCTGCGGGTTGGTTATTCCGACAAATTATAGCATGTCTTTTTGGGAAAAGCAACCATAAAAAAGGCACCTTGTGAGAAAGCTTCCCCTTTCCCGCAAGGTGTCCTTTTTAGATTTTACAGCGCCCGGAGAGCATCCACCAGGGCCGTCTTTCCGGCGGTCTTCTCGTCCTTCTCCTTAATGACCTTTGCGGGGCAGCCTGCCACTACGGTATTGGGGGCCACATCTCCCACCACAACGGCACCCGCCGCCACCACGGCGTCATGTCCGATCCGGCAGCCCTCAATTACCACGGCATTGGCTCCGATGAGCACATTGTCCTCCACGATCACCGGGGTGGCGGAGGCAGGCTCAATGACCCCTGCCAGCACAGCACCGGCGCCCACATGGCAGTTTTTGCCCACCGTGGCACGACCGCCCAGGACGGCTCCCATGTCGATCATGGTGCCCTCTCCCACCACCGCGCCGATGTTCAGAATTGCCCCCATCATAATGACAGCGTTTTTCCCGATCTCCACCTGCTCCCGGATGATGGCACCAGGCTCAATCCGGGCGGGGACATCCTTCATGTCCAGCATGGGGATGGCGGAATTGCGGCAGTTGTTCTCGATCTCCACATGCCGGAATTCGTTCCCCTCCAGCACCGGGGCCACGTCCTTCCAGTCGCCAAAGACGATCTTGCAACCCTCACCGGCAGGGAATTCCCGGCAATTGGGAAAGGCTACCGGGACCTTCTCCCAGACGTAGACCTTCACCGGGGTCTTCTTCTCCGAAACACGGATGTATTCAATGATTTCCTGAACATTCATATGGGCTTCTCCTTCTTTTTTGCACTATCCTATCATCTTTTCTCCAAAAATACAAGGGACAAATTGACTTTCCCCGGGCCACAGAGTATAATAACCGAAATTATCCTCGAAGCCCTCAGGAGAATATTATGCAGATTATTGAAGACCGCCGTGCCCTGCACCAGATTCCGGAGCTGGACCATACGCTGCCGGAAACCTTCCGATACCTCCAAAATGCCCTTTCCTCCCTGGGCTGTTCTGTCTTTTCCCCGGACGGCAACAGCCTCTGCGCCTGGTTTGACTTTGGGAAGAAGGACGCCATCGCCTTTCGGGCCGATGCCGATGCGCTGCCCATCCGGGAGCGTACCGATCTAACGTACGCCTCCCAGCATCCCGGGGCCATGCATGCCTGCGGGCACGACGGGCACATGGCGATTCTTCTGGAGCTTGCCCGGCGGCTTGACAGGAAGCCCTCTCTTCCCCACAATGTACTGCTGGTCTTTCAGAGCGCCGAGGAAACCACCGGCGGAGCAAGGGAGCTCTGCGAAACCGGCGTTTTTAAAGAATACCAGGTTCAGGCAATCTTCGGACTGCACCTGTGGCCCGGACTGGAAAAGGGTATTTTGTTCAGCCGGAAGGGGGAGCTGATGGCCCGCTCCTGTGAGGTTACCATCGATGTTCTGGGCAGGTCCGCCCACATTGCCAAAGCCGGCGAAGGGATCGACGCCCTGGCTGCTGCCGTGGAGCTTTATCGCCGGGCCGTTGCCATGGAGCAATCCCTTCCCAAAGAAATCTTCCGCCTTCTGAAATTCGGGAAGTTTCAAAGCGGCACCGCCCGGAATGCCATCTCCGCCCACACCCATATGGAAGGCTCTCTCCGGGCCTTTCAGGACGAGATCTTTACCGGAATGCAGTCGGGCCTCACGCAAATCTGCCGGGACATAGAAGCCTCCTTTGGCTGCACCGTGAAGCTCCACATGAACAGCGGCTACCCTGCCGTAATGAACCCGGAGGAACTGTATGACAAGGTTTATTCTGTCCTTCCCTTCCGAGCCCTCGCCGAACCGGCTATGACCGCTGAGGACTTTTCCTGGTATCAGCAATCTCTTCCCGGCATGTTCTTCTTCCTGGGGCTGGGGGACACCCCGCCTCTCCATGCGGATACCTTCACCTTTGACGATTCCATTCTATCGAAAGGCGCCGATTTCTTTGAAGCATTGGCGGAACGGTTTCTATGATCCCTTTAAACCAGAACTTACTGTCCCTGAAACGCAGCGACATCCGGGTGTATACCAACCTGGCAAATACCACTCCCGGCTGTGTTAAGCTCACCATTGGAGAGCCGGACTTTGACACCCCGGAGCCCATTAAATCTGCTGCCATCGCTGCCATTTCTGCCAACCAGACCCACTATGCCCCCAACCAGGGCACCGCTTCCCTCCGGGAAGCCGTGGCAACCTTTGAGTCCCGCCGGGGCAATCCGGTTTCTGCTGACCAGGTGCTCATTACCATTGGCGCCTGTCAGGCTCTGTTTACCGCCCTGCTGGGGATTCTGAATCCTGGAGAGGAAATCATCGTCCCCACACCGGGCTTCGGGCTTTATGAAACCATCGCCACCATTGCGGGAGCCAGGACTGTCCATCTGGACGTAAGCAGGACCGGCTTTCAGATTGACAAAGCCGCCCTTGCTGCCGCCATCACCCCCAGAACCAAGGCCATCATCCTGAACTCCCCCTGCAATCCCACGGGTGTCTTATTGAATGAAGAAAGCATCCGGAACATAAAGGATGCAATACTGGGAAAACCCATCTTCCTGATCTGCGACAACGTATACAACCAGCTGTGCTATGGGGAGAACTGCCCCGATCTGAGTCTGGACGGGGAATTAAGAGATCAGGTGATCCTCTGCCAGAGCTTCTCCAAGCCCTACGCCATGACCGGCTGGCGGGTGGGGTACCTCACCTGTCCCGGCTACGTCATGGATCGGCTGCTGCTTCTCAGCGCCGCTGAGATTACCGCTGTTCCCACCTTCCTCCAGGAGGCCGCAATCACCGCCCTGAGCACCGATCCATCCCCCATGGTGGAAAGTTACCGGCAGCGCCGGGACTATGTCTGTAAGCGGCTCACCGCTATGGGGCTGCGCTTTCCAAAACCGGATGGGGCTTTCTATGTCTTCCCCAGCATCGAAAAGTACGGCTTAGACAGCGCCTCCTTCTGCACCCGGATGATCCGGGAGGCCGGGGTTGCCGCCGTACCCGGCAGCTGCTTCGGCACGGAAGGGTATATCCGGCTGTCCTACTGCTGCTCCGAAGAAGCTTTGAAAACCGGACTTGACCGGATGGAGGGATTTCTAAGGAAGCTCTGATTAAATCGGCAAGAGCTGGCAGCAAGAGATTTTGGCTCA
>CAYRDE010000032.1:0-19325 GCA_964422935.1 uncultured Oscillospiraceae bacterium
CCTGAGCTCTGACGTTTATTAACTTAGTTTGTTTATCAACGTGTCAATACACTAGGCCGCAATGGCAAAACGTGAAAATTATTGTCAGCAAGTAAATAATGGAATGAACAGAATGTTCTAAAAATGTTACAGAAAAGAGGATTCATATGTATTGGAACGTTTTTGTCGGTTTTGTGTTCTTAATCGCCTCCCTTTTCAATCTCGCTGATCGTCTTGTTCTTGGACTTTTGTTGTTTTCCGTCGGCTTTGCCTTTATCATGTTTGGATTCTACCAACTGCATAAGGACGAACAGTCTTCCAAAGAAGAATCCTTTCGCCGTGAAATTAATCAGCTTTCCTCTCACCCATCGTCGCAGCAGCAAGTCAAGCCAACTAAGACCGTTTCATACAAAAATTCAGTCCCTTCAGACTATATTGTTTTCGATATTGAAACTACCGGCTTTTCTCGAACTAATGACCGTATTATCGAAATTGCTGCCAACACTTACAGAAACGGCTTGATCGTCAGTCGCTTTCATACCTATGTAAATCCAATGATGCATATTCCAATTACAATCACCCGTCTTACTGGAATCCAGGACGCAGATGTAAAGGATGCTCCCACAATTATTAACGTTAAGCAGGATTTCTTGTCCTTCATCGGCAACACCCCTCTTGTCGGGCACAATATTCTGTCTTATGATATTCCATTTTTAGAAGCACAGCTTCATACGACAATTTTCAATAAGAAATACGATACCTTTCGAATCGCGCAGGAAGTTTTCCCCGGCCTTCCAAGTTATAAGCTGACATATCTGGATCAGGCTCTCCATCTCGGTGGCTTAGAGCATCACCGCGCAAAAAATGATATTGCAATTAACAACGCTTTATTCATCGCCTGTTCGACCCCGCAGAAATACGAGCATTTACTAACCAAAAGTGCGCTGTCAAAGATTAATATTGATCCGCCAGCAACGCTATATAGCAGCGTCTCCATCAGTTCTATTTCCTCAAGCAATCCCGAAAAAGCAAAATACACCGGCCTCACTGGAAAAACGATTGCGTTTACTGGTGAAATCCTAACCCCGCGAAAAGATGCAATGCAAATGGCAGTTGATGCAGGTGCAATTCTAAAATCTTGTGTATCAAGAAATCTTGACTATCTTGTAGTTGGAGAGCAGAACGCCAAAGTAGTCGGTGAATCCGGCATGAGCACAAAGCAGATAAAAGCAATGGAACTTATTGAAGCCGGAAACAGCAAGCTTAAAATCATTGACGAAAGTGAGTTTCTTTCCCTTCTCAATGAAATAGCTGTAGTGTAGAGGTCGTAATTCATCGCACGGTAAATAAAAACGCAACCTACTTTCTATACACCATTCGGAACATCGTCTTCTAATCTGCCAATATGTATATAAAACAAAAACCGCCCCGGTGCTACCAACACCAAAGCGGTTAAGGCCCTCCCAGGTGCTACCAACACCATAGGAACAATACAGAAACCTACACTCCACCAAAAGCATAGGGGCATTCTGTCCTTTTATATTAGCAGATTTGCCCCGGAAAGGCACGGGCCATAATGGCAAAACGTGAAAATTTCAGCGGATCTATCGTTCGTCGCAAGCGGGCAAAGGGCATCATTTATGAAGCCTTTGCGCCCGCCCAGTATGTATGTGACGAAACCGGCCGTATGGTCTGCAACCGGGAACTTCTTGGCCGGTTTTCCAGAAAATCAGAAGCGCGTCAGGCTATTGATGATTACATCCGCCACCCCACCTCCAAATACAATTTCACGCTCCGGGATCTCTATAAGGAGTGGAGCGCATTTGCCTTCCGTGATATCTCCAAGCAGACCCAGGATAACTATACAAGCTGCTGGGCGAAGATCTGTGAGTGTCCTGCGCCCCAGATCGCAGATAAGACCATACGGGAGATCACGACGGGAGATCTCAGGCGTATACTCGACTACTACCAGCAAGCCCAGACGGTAACGGATCCGAAGACAAAGGAAGAAAAGGTCGTGCCTCCGCTCTCCCGCTCCTACGTCACAAAAATAAAGGCCCTGCTGACCCAACTCTACAACTACGCCATGGAAAACAACATTGTAGACAAGAACTATGCGGCACTTGTTAAGCTATCCCGCCAGGCCGCCACCACAAAGAAGCGCAGCTTCACCGATCTGGAATTTTCCGTTTTGGAAAAGCGCTGGAAAGAGGTTCCTGAAGGAGATGCTGTCTATGCCCTGTGCTACCTGGGATTCCGTGTCACAGAGTTTTGTGAGCTGACTCCATTTTCCTATGATCAGAAGCAGCAGACCCTCCGAGGCGGAATCAAAACGGATGCCGGCCGTGACCGGATTGTTCCTGTCCACAGCAAGATAAAACCAATCATAGACGGCTGGTATTACCGCCACTGTGACACGCTCTATGCCGATGACCAGGGGCGCCCATACAACAAAGATAAGTTCCTGCGCAGGGTGTGGAGACCCGCCATGGAAGCTCTCGGCCTCCCTTCGGAACTGACCCCGCATTGTGCCCGCCACACTTGTGCAACCCGACTTTCGGCAGCAGGCGCACGGCCCGAAGATATCCAGAAGATACTTGGGCATTCGGATTACTCCATTACGGCAAACGACTACATTACCCAAGATGTCTCCGCCCTGCAAACAGCCATGGAGAAAATGGCATAGCGGATTTCATGCAATCCGCTGGAAAACTACGCTCTTCTCCGGCGTGGATCGATGCAGGATTTTTCTGACGTTGCGTTACGGTTGCGTAATATTTCCGAAAAAGCGGCCAAAAACGTCCTTGTAGGGTGGTTTTTGGGGGTGTTCATTTGAATGGGGTTCAAGAGGCCTCGAGTTCGAATCTCGACACTCGGACCAAGAAATCCGAAAGAGTGTTTGCTCTTTCGGATTTCTTATTTTTCTGCGCGTACCAGAATGCGAACCTTAGGGCGCAAGTGTCCAGTGGGCACTTGTTACCGCCAGAAAAGATGGCAGTAGCGACTCCTTTTCCGTTGACTTCGGGATATATTTTCCCCCGGGATTTTCGAATTCCCGACATGAAAGCCCTTGATTTCTCCCTCGGCCTGTGCTAGAATAATTTATCATGGCGTTGTTCCGTCCGAATAACGCGTGAGAATACTTACAGACGGGAGAAATGCATCATGGAAAGAATCCAGACTTTGCAGACCAAGAACCTGTGCGCTTCTGCTTCCAAGGGTGGCTGCGGTGAGTGCCAGACTTCCTGCCAGTCCGCTTGCAAGACAAGCTGCGGTGTCGCTAACCAGCCCTGCGAAAATAAGCAGAGCAAGTAAGAAAAGAAGTCTGATAGGGCACTGCCGTCAGGCAGTGCCCAGGCTGTCCCGGAAGCCTTTGAGGCCGTCCGGGATATAAGATTTCCCTTCTCCGCTTACAAGCAAAACGAAGCTTTTGAGACAATGGGCACTGCCAAAAGCAGTGCCTTTTTAAACATATCTGCGTGTATTCACTTAAGATAAAGGAGAATTACCCATGGTACATCAGTATCAACTGAACGGCTACAACATCGTTCTGGACACCTGCTCCGGCGGTATCCACAGTGTAGATGAAGTGGCTTATGACATCATCGCCCTCTACCCCAACAAAGACAGAGAAGCCATTGTATCCGAAATGATGGAAAAATATGGGCATCGACCGGACGTGACTCCCCAGGAGCTGGACGCCTGCTGGGAGGATGTGGATGCCCTGGTAAAATCCGGTCAGCTTTACACCCCGGACAACTACGCGCCTATGGCAGGAACGCTGAAGGAGAAGAGCGGCAATGTGATCAAGGCCCTGTGCCTTCATGTGGCCCACAGCTGCAACCTGAATTGCTCCTACTGCTTCGCCTCCCAGGGTAAGTACCATGGGGACAGAGCCCTTATGTCCTTTGAGGTGGGCAAGCAGGCTCTGGATTTTCTCATTGCCAATTCCGGCACCCGCACCAACCTGGAGGTTGACTTCTTCGGCGGGGAGCCTCTACTCAACTGGGATGTGTGCAAGCGTCTGGTGGAGTATGCCCGCACCCAGGAGCCGATCTATCATAAAAAGTTCCGTTTCACCCTGACCACCAACGGTGTTCTCATTGACGATGATGTGATTGAATTTGCCAACCGGGAAATGAACAATGTGGTCCTCTCCCTGGATGGGCGCAAGGAAATCCACGATCGGTTCCGGGTGGATTACGCAGGCAACGGCAGCTTCGATAAGGTCGTTCCCAATTTCCAGAAGATGGTCAAGGCCCGGGGCACACGCTCTTACTATATGCGGGGTACCTTCACCCATGCCAATCCGGATTTTGTCAAGGACATTCGGTGTATGCTGGACTTAGGCTTCCGGGAGCTTTCCATGGAGCCTGTGGTCTGCGCTCCCGACGATCCCAGTGGTCTGACCGCCGAGGACCGGGAAATCGTAAAACAGCAGTATGAGGAGCTGGCACAATTGATGCTCCAAAAGGAGAAGGAAGGCGACCCCTTCACCTTCTATCACTACATGCTGGATCTGCAAAACGGCCCCTGCATCTACAAGCGAATCTCCGGCTGCGGCAGCGGAACGGAATATATGGCGGTAACGCCCTGGGGCGATCTGTACCCCTGCCACCAGTTTGTGGGCGAGGAAAGCTATAAGCTGGGAGATATCTGGAACGGCGTTACCAACACAGCCCGCCGGGAGGAATTCCGCAGCTGCAACGCCTACTCCCGTCCGGAGTGCAACGACTGCTGGGCACGACTCTACTGCTCCGGTGGCTGCGCCGCCAACGCCTACCACGCCTCCGGCTCTATCCAGGGCGTTTACGAGCCAGGCTGTGACCTGTTCCGCAAACGGATGGAATGCGCCATCATGGTGCAGGTTGCCAGAGCCTACCCCAAAGACTGATGGATACCCCCATTTTTGATTTTTGCCGGAACTATCGGGAGCGGCAGATTTCCAGACTTCACATGCCCGGTCATAAAGGGGTTCCCTTCCTGGGCTGTGAGGGGCTGGATCTGACCGAGGTCCAGGGGGCGGATGAGCTCTATGCCCCTGAGGGCATCATTGCCCGGAGTGAGCAAAACGCCACGGCCCTGTTTGGCTCCGGCAGAACCCTGTATTCCACGGAGGGTTCCTCCCAGTGCATCCGTGCCATGGTAAAACTGGGGCTTTCCCTTTCGGTCCATTCCGGACGGGAAAGGATTCTGGCTGCCCGAAATGCCCACAAGGCCTTCCTGTATGCCTGCGCCCTGATGGACGTGGAGGTGAACTGGCTGTACCCGGACTCCGGAACGGAGCTTTGCTCCTGCCCTGTCTCCCCCGAGGCTCTCTCCGAAGGGATTTCCACCTATCATCCCCATGCTGTCTATATCACCAGCCCGGACTATTTGGGTCAGATGGCGGATGTGAAAGCCCTGGCAGAGGTCTGCCACAAGGCCGGTATTCCGCTGCTGGTAGACAATGCCCACGGGGCATATCTTCACTGGCTGGGACAGCATCCCATGGATTTAGGCGCCGACATCTGCTGTGACTCCGCTCACAAAACCCTGCCGGTCCTCACCGGCGGCGCTTACCTCCATCTCAGCCCGGAAGCCAACGCCCGGGTGGGAGCGGAAGCCAAGGCCGCCATGGAGCTATTCGGCTCTACCAGCCCCTCCTACCTGATTCTGCAAAGCCTGGACCTGTGCAACGCTTATTTGGCGCAGAACTTTTCCCGGGAGCTTCACCGTTGCATTCAGCGGGTTTCCCTGCTTCGGGGAACGATTCCCGATGTCTCTCAGGAACCAATCAAGGTGGCGTTGGACGCCCACGCCCTGGGGTATTCCGGTCAGGTGGTAGCTGACCTTTTGAGAAAAAACCATTGTGAGCCGGAATATGTGGACAGTCGGTATGTGGTGTGTATGTTCACTCCCCAGAATCGGGAGGAAGACTATATCCGGCTGGTACAGGCCCTTACCTCTCTTCCGCCCAGAGAGCCTCTGCATCTGCCCCAATCGGTTCTGACCCCCTCCACGGCGGTTATGACGCCCCGGCAGGCCATCCTTGCCCCCCACGAAACCATCCCGGTAAAAGATGCCTTAGGCCGGATCTGCGGCAGCCCCACGGTTTCCTGCCCTCCAGCCATCCCCATTACCGTATCCGGGGAAATCATCACCGGGGAGGCCATTGCTCTGTATCAAGCGTACGGAATCGAGAAAGTTTCCGTGGTAAAGCAGTAGTCAAAAAGCAGTGCCAAAATTCGGCACTGCTTTTTTATCGTTTATTCGCGGATAACACCTTTCAGAATAATGGGCTCTCCCTTCACTGCCGCACGGTGATCCCGTACCTCCACCGTCTCCCCGGTGATCAGGTTCTGGTAGCTTCCGTCGGGCAGCTGGATTTCTGCCAAGCCGCATTGGCCCCGGGTCGAAAACAAGCCCACCATGCACGCCTTCCCATGGGTATGGGACGCCGCCAAAATACCTTCGGGCAGCGCCCGAACCTGATAGGCACTGTCCTCAAAAATCGGATCTCGTTTGATTTGGGCAAGCCTTTGCAGAAGGGTTGTCAGGTCCTTTCCAGTCTCCCAGGAAATAGGGTCCGGGTCAAAGAGGCTGGGCGTATGCTCTGCCTGAACCTCCTGACCGGCATAGAGGAACGCCATTCCCTTCTGGAAATAGGAGAAGGCTGTCCAGTTGCGAATCATCCTGTCCTCCGGGGCCAGATGGGCAATCCGGGGCCGGTCATGGTTTTCCAGGAAACGAAGCTTTACATAGTTATCGGGGTAGATGCCCTCCTGTCGGGTAACGGCGGCGGCATATTCCTCCAGGGAGACGCTGCCATCGAAGACGCCCAGATACTCTCTCAAAATATCATAGTCATAGCACAGGTCAAAGGCCTGGTAGACCTCACTGTCCGAATGGGCCGCCATCCCCAGGGAACGGATCAGGCGGATAAACTCCGGCTCCACAGATTCTGCCAACCAGAAGCAGCCGGGGCGAACCTTTTCCACTTCCCTCCGGGCCTCCAGCCAGAAATCAATGGGCACCAGAGGTGCCACGTCACAGCGGAAGCCGTCCACGATCTCCGCCCACATTTTTAAGGTTTCGATCTGGTAGTCCCACAGCTCCCGGTGGGAATAGTCCAGGTCGATGATATCCGTCCAGTCTCCCACCCGGTTGCCGAAGGAGCCGTCGGGCTTATGATAGAACCAGTCCGGATGATGCTCTGCCAGCCAGGAATCCGGGGAGGTGTGGTTATACACCACGTCGATGATGCACTTCATGCCGTGGCTGTGGATATCCGCCACCAGGCATTTCAAGTCCTCCAGGGTGCCGAATTCCGGGTTGATGGCCCGGTAGTCCCGGATGGCGTAGGGGCTTCCCAGGCTTCCCTTCCGGGCCTTCTCGCCCAGAGGATGGATGGGCATAAGCCAGATGATATCGGTACCGAGGGCCTTGATCCGGTCCAGATCCCGGCGAAGGGCTTCAAAGGTACCCTCCTGGCTGTAGTTTCGGACAAAGACACAATACATGACCTGATTGCGGTACGCTTTTGCTGTTGTAACTGCCATAGCGGCTCCTCCTGATTAAAAAATGATCTGGGGTTTTTCGCTTTCAAATGTCATTGCGTATCCTGTTTTCCCCCAGGATACCTTCATACTCCTCCTGCGTCAGTGCTCTGCCTTTTTTCAAGCATTCCTCGCATAAGCGCTTCATCACCTTTGCGTGGTTTTTTTCAGGAACGCAGTTGATCACTTCCGACCGTTTTCCATCCAGGAAATCCAGTATTTCCTCATATCTTTCCGGAAGAAGGCTCCCGATCTGTTCCTTCAGCCTGACTGCCGCAGTCGGACTGGACCCGGCGGTGGAGATTCCCACGGTCAGCTTTCCCCTCTGGACCAGGGCGGGAAACAAAAAGGTGCAGGCCTTCGGGTCATCCACCACATTCACGGGGATTTTCTTTTCCCGGCACAGGGCGCAAATTCTGTGATTTTCTTCCCCTTCATCCGTGGCAGCGATGACAAAGGCAAGCTCTTCCCGGATGTCCGAGGGAACAAAGGTGCGCTCCTCCAGGCGCAGGCCAGGAAGCTCCCGAATCTGAGGATGGATCTTCGGTGCCACCACCGTCAGGCTGGGGCCGAAGGGCAGAAGCTTCTCAATTTTCCGCAGAGCAACGGTACCGCCCCCTACGATCAGGCCCTGCGCTCCTTCCAGTTCCATAAAAAAAGGAAAATATGCCATTGTTGTCCCTCTCTTTCCCGGTGCTGGCAGGCACAGTGCTTTTCAGGCATCATCATACCACGGCGGGTCAAAAATGTAAAGCGCCGGAAATGAGATTTTCCGGCGCAGCATACACTGTATGGAGGCTTCTCATTTCAGACGCTTTCCAACGGTTCTAATTTTAGATCTGAACGCCCACTTCCCGGAGCTTTTCCCGAATAGCCAGCAGATCATCAAAGGTTTCCGGGCGCTTGGACACATCCCGCAGCAGCGCGGAGGGGTGATAAATCGCCGTAATCCACACATTGCCCCGCTTCACCCACTGACCATGCTGCCGGGTAATCCGGTAGTCGGGATCGATCAGGCGCTTTGCCGCAATCCGTCCCAGGCAGACGATCACCTTGGGTCTGACCAGGGCTACCTGATTTCGCAGATAGCCAATGCAGGCATCCTGCTCCGTTTCCAAAGGGTCCCGGTTTTGGGGAGGACGGCACTTGACAACGTTGCAGATATAGCAGTTGTGGTTCCTGTCCAAATCGATAATGGACAGCATATCGTCCAGCAGCCGTCCCGCGGGACCGACGAAGGGAAGACCGGACAGGTCCTCCTGTTCTCCGGGGCCTTCTCCCACAAACATGATATCCGCTGTTTCCTCTCCCATACCAAACACCACGTTGTGCCGGGTCTGAGACAGGCAGCAGCCTTCACATGTGGCACAGGCCTGCTGTAGTTCCTCCCAATTCAGCATCAGCGGTTCCTCCTCCGTTCCGCGCGGCGCTTGCGGCGGCGGGCACGAATCCGGTTGCGCATATAGGCATTGAAGGCCAGATAGGCCGCGGCAATGCCAAAGCCAATGACAAAGATGGTTCCCAAGACTGACAGGAAGCTGGAGCTTTCACTCTGGTCCCGGCGGGTCGTAGAATAGATGGTCACACCGTTGTTATCCGCCCGCTTCACATTGTTCATGGCATAGACCTCCGCCTCTGCCATGACGCTGCCCCGATACTCAATCTGCATGGTGGCGATCATATCGCCCTTTCGAACGGGAGCCGTCAGGTTGCCGTCTACAATCTTGAAGTTCATAATCAGATTGTCCATCTGGGCATTGGCAGGTACTACGGAATCCATATCCACAGTACACTCGCCGATGGCGTCGCATTCGCCTCCGGCAACCACGAACTGGCTCAACGCCTGTCCCTGATAGAGAATCCGCTTATTTTTATAGCCGTTAAAGCCCAGCTTCAGCAGGTCCGTCATTTCATTGAAGTTACCATAGGAGGTAACCACCCAGTCCTTATCCGGGAGCGTGACACGGGTCGCATTCAAAATCACGCCAATGAACTGCATATCCTTATCCTCTGCCATGATGACCAGGGAAGCACCGTAGACCTTGTTGTTACTCTGCATACCGCCCTTCACCCGTTCATCACGGAAGTCCTGGATGATGCCTTCGTCCATCATGTAGTTATGGGTACGGAAGCTGAATTTCTTATTTTTATTTGTCTCGGGCTTTGTATAGGATGCCGTGCCCAAAATGGTTTTCACTGTCTCATCCTGGGTGGCGGCAAGGTAGATCTTCACCATATCCCGGGCCGTGGTCGTACATTCTGAGCTGTCCAGGCCGTGAACATTGGTAAAATTCGTACCTGTGCAGCCGATGCTCTCCACCCACTGGTTCATCTTTGTCACATGAGCCTGCTGGGTTCCGGAAGCGGCTATCGCCATGGCAATGGCAGCGTCGTTGGCAGAGTACAAGATCATACAGTGGGCCAGGTCCTTAATGGTCACTTCCTCTTCCGGCCTCAGTCCGCTGTGGTGAGCGCCGGAGGGAAGCCGGTAAATATCCGAGGTGAGTACCACCTTATCTTCCAGTGCACAGGTTTGCAGTGCAACATAGGCATTGACCAGCTTTGTCAGGTTGCCGGGGGCCATCTTTGTGTCCGGGTTCAGGGAATAAACCACGGTTCCGGTGTTAACCTCATAGAGAAACGCCGCCTGGGCAGTGGCTACCTTCCGGTCAGAGCCGGCAAGGGGAACCATGCCCTCCACGGTACGGCAGCCCTGCTTAACGCAGACCGTACCAAAGGCCGGTTCCGTTGCCTGAGGGATCAGTTCATCGACGGAGTCCAGCGTCCGCTGGGTTTCTTCAACCGCAGAAGCCAAAAGAACCACAGGCTGCAACAGCAGACACAGGCACAGCGCCAGCGTAAAGAATTTAAATTTTTTCATAAATCGCCCTCAATATCTGTTTGCCGGACTTGTCCGGCGGTGAAAAATCGTGTATAATGTAGCTTGTATTATAACAGCTTTTCCCCCTGTAGTCAATCCGGGAGGCGGTTTCCAATGAAAAAACACCCTTTCTCCCTGCTGATCTGCCTGACGACTGCCTTTCTCTGCTTCACATTCGGCTTTTTTCTGGGCCGCAACAGCGTTCATGGTGAGATCACGGTAAGCGTTCCTCCATCCATGACCACCATGCCCACCCAGACAGCGCCTCTGTCCCGGAATTTGGAATCCGTCTCCCCGGAGGGTCCCTTTCCCATTGACATCAATACCGCCACAGTGGATGCCCTGACGGCGCTACCCGGTATCGGTCAGACCTATGCCCAGAGAATCGTTGACTACCGAAAGGAAAACGGGCCCTTCTCCTCGGTGGAAGAGCTGCTGAATGTGCAGGGCATTGGACACAAACGGCTGGAGGACATCATAGATCTGATTACCATTGGAGGATAACCATGAAAATTTTAGTTGTAGACGACGAGGCCCTTCTGGTCAAGGGCATCCGGTTTAATTTGCAGAATGAAGGCTATGAGGTCATCACCGGCAGCGACGGACTGGATGCCGTCCGTCTGGTGAAAGAGCAGTCGCCGGATCTGGTGGTGCTGGATGTGATGATGCCAAATATGGATGGTCTGGCAGCCTGTGCCAAAATCCGGGAATTTTCGGACATTCCCATCATCCTGCTCACTGCCAAGGCAGACGATATGGACAAGCTGATTGGCTTTGACCATGGGGCGGACGACTATCTGACAAAGCCCTTTAACATTCTGGAGCTGAAAGCCCGTATCCGCGCCCTGCTCCGGCGGGCAGGCGGCGGTGAAAAAAAAGGCCCGGACAACTGTCTGACCATCGGCACCATCACCCTGGACCTGGATGCCCGGAATGCCTACCGCAGCGGCACATTGGCGGACCTTACCGCCAAGGAATTTGACGTAATTGAATTTCTGATGCGCAATCCCAACCGGGTCTACTCCCGGGAGGCCCTTCTGGACACCATCTGGGCCTATGAATACCGCAGCGATATCCGCACCGTGGACGTGCATATTCGCCGTCTGCGGGAAAAGCTGGAGGAGAATCCGGCGGAGCCAAAATATATTTTAACGAAGTGGGGCGTTGGTTATTACTTCCGAAAATAAAAAGCAAAGTCCCCGGGGCTACAGCAAAACCCAGTTTCGCTATGGCATGGCTTATGTGATCATCACCTGTGTGGCGCTTGTGGTTTTAAACATCTACTGCTCCGGGGCCAGCAAGCGGCTGTTTTATCACAGTAAGGAAACCTCCATGATCGAAAAGTGCCAGCTTGCCTCCGACGAGATTGCCACGCTGGAGGTTCTGAGTCCCGCCACCGTGACAGGAATCGTCAACCAAATGGAAAGCCTGAAAATTACCCGGCTGCTGGTGACCGATCCCAGCGGCGTTGCCCTCTATGACAGCGACGGCACTGCCGTTGGGTCCTATGTGCTGCTGCCGGAAATTGTCCAGGCTCTGGGGGCGGACTCCTCCGCTCCCGAGGGCCATGACGTATTTTCCTGGTTCTATCACGATGGCATTATGGATTCCCGGGCCGCCACCCCAATCATCAGCTATGGCACCCTGGCAGGGTGCGTATACATGATGGAACACGATACCTCCCAGGGCGTTCTGATTGCCTCTCTGCAAAGCACGCTTTTGCGGATCACCCTGTGTCTGGAGATCGTAGTCATCCTCTTTACGATTGCCTTCTCAAACACCTTCTCCCGGCGTTTAAACCGGATTATGACCTCTATGCGGATCATTCAGCAGGGCGACTACTCCCATAAGGTCGTTATGGACGGCAACGACGAGCTGACCATTCTGGGCAACGAATTCAACGACCTGACGGAGCGGCTCCAAACCTCCGAGCAAAAGCGCAGCCGTTTCGTTTCCGACGCCTCTCACGAGCTAAAAACGCCCCTTGCCTCCATAAAGCTGCTGACGGATTCCATTTTGCAAAACGACATGGATGCGGATACCATTCGGGAATTTGTGGTAGACATCGGCAACGAGGCCGAGCGGTTAAACCGGATGACGGAGAAGCTTCTCTCCCTGACCCGGGCAGAAGGGGTCTCCAAAGAGGACGCCGGAGACAGTGAAATCATCTATATGGCTCCCACGGTCCGGCGGGTGGCCCGGATGCTTCAGCAGAACGCCGAGCACGCGGGAATCACCTTCCATCTGGAATTGGAGGACGACATTCCGGTACTGATTCTGGAGGATGACCTCTATCAGATTGTCTTCAACCTCATGGAAAACGGCATCAAGTACAATGTTCCCGGTGGCAGCTTAACGGTACGACTCCGGCGGGAAGAGGACAACGCCTATCTGGAGGTTTCCGATACCGGCGTGGGCATTCCGGAGGATGCCATCGACCACATTTTTGAGCGGTTTTATCGGGTGGATAAGGCCCGCTCCCGGCAGACCGGGGGCAGCGGGTTGGGGCTTTCCATCGTCCGGACCATTGTCCGGCGCAACCGGGGGGATATTCAGATTCACAGTGAAGTGGGAAAGGGAACTATCTTCACCGTCTCCTTCCCTGCCTTTGATACGGAGGTAGATAAAACATGAAGCGATTTCTTTCCGCCGCCTTGCTGGCTGCTATGCTGCTGGGAGGCTGTGCCGGGCAGGGATACAAAGAGCCTGTTGCCTTCTGCTATCTCCGGTCCCAATACCAATATGGCGCCTCTCAGGGAATTCTGGCCTGGGAAGAGCGGGAAGCCTCCGGTCACCGGAAGGATCTGCGGTATTTGATGGGTCAGTATCTCATGGGGCCCTCCACTGAGGAACTCCGCGCTCCTCTGCCCTCCGGCACCAGGATTCTCTCCGCACAGCAGGAGGGAACCGCCGTCACCCTCACCTTAAGTGAGGTTCCCGCCTCCATGACCGAAAGCGCCTTCTCCCTGGCCTGCGCCTGTCTGACCCAAACCTGTATGGGACTGACAAACGCGGACAGTGTCACTGTCGTCAGCGGAAGCCGCAGCGTTACCATGGATGCCGAAAATCTCATTTTTACAGACAGCCCGGACACAAACAAAGAGGAGGAACAACAATGAAATTCATTTCCTGGAATGTAAACGGATTGCGAGCCTGTGTGCAGAAGGGCTTTCAGGATTTCTTTGACACAGCCAACGCGGATTTCTTCTGTCTTCAGGAGACAAAGCTCCAGGAAGGACAGATCGATCTGCCTCTGCCAGGCTACCATGCTTTTTGGAACTATGCCCAGAAGAAGGGCTATTCCGGTACGGCTATCTTCGCCAGGGAGGCCCCCTTATCCGTCCGTTATGGAATGAACCGGGAAGAAATGGACACGGAAGGACGGCTGATCACCCTGGAGTATCCCTCCTTTTTCCTGGTCACCTGCTATACCCCCAACGCCCAGCAGGAGCTGAAACGGATTGACCATCGTCTAAAATGGGAAGAGGCATTTCGGGGCTATCTCAAAAAGCTGGACGCGGAAAAGCCGGTCATCGTCTGCGGCGATTTGAATGTGGCCCATCAGGAAATCGACCTGAAAAACCCCGCCTCCAACCGGGGAAACGCCGGCTTCTCCGATGAAGAACGTTCCGCCTTCGGTATGCTTCTGGAAGCGGGCTTTACAGACAGCTTCCGGTTTCTCTACCCGGACGTTACCGGGGCTTACAGCTGGTGGAGCTACCGCTTTAACGCAAGGAAGAACAACGCCGGATGGCGAATTGACTATTTCCTGGTTTCCGAGAGACTCAAGGAGAAGATCGCCGCCGCTCCCATTTACTCGGAGGTTCTCGGTTCGGATCACTGTCCCATTGGGTTGGAGATCGATCTGTAAAGTAATGAAGCGTGCCGCAAAAAACGGCACGCTTTCTTATTCCCGCAGTATAACCCCCACCTTCCCGTCTTTTCTGGCAAGATAGGCATCCTTCAGTCGCTCTATGTAGGCAAAGGGCTCCTCCGGATATACCGGTGCAAAGGTCCCGTCTCCCAGCTCATGCTTGGGAACCAGCAGAAATTCCATTTTCCCCTCTCCCAATCGCTTCACCGGGATTTTCGTATCCAGACCAAAGCCGCCCTCCATGGGCACCACCACTCCCAGGCTTTCCCGCTTGTCTCCGCAGGCCACATGAAGCCGGCACACCACGTCTCCCGAAAGCTGACAGCGGCATATAAAATGGTAGTATAGCCCCTGCCGCTGGACCTGAACCTTTCCCATCTGGGCTGCGCCAAAGTAAACACCATAGGTTTCTTCCATAAAGCTCTGCCCCCCTGTCCCATACTATGCGCCAGGAGGGCAGTCTATTCAAGTAAGGCGTCCGGGAAGCCCAAAGCTTACCGCGATGGCATCGTCCACCATCGCCATCTGGCTCTCATCCAGATGGCCCATATGCTCACGAAGACGGCGCTTATCAATGGTGCGAATCTGCTCCAAAAGGATAATGGAGTCCTTGCTCAGGCCCACACTGCCCCCCATAATGTTGATGTGGGTAGGCAGCCGGGCTTTTCCCGTCTGGCTGGTAATGGCTGCCGCGATCACTGTGGGAGAGTGGCGGTTGCCTGTATCATTCTGGACAATGAGGACAGGCCGGGTCCCCCCCTGCTCGCTGCCGACTACGGGTGACAGATCCGCGTAAAAAATATCACCACGTTTAACTGTTGTTTCGTTCATTGTCTTCACGCTCCGTGCATCAATTCCCTGCGCTACCGGAGGAAACCCATATGTAACGCAGTGAACCTATTGTTCCACAAACACACAGGTTTTATACTGGTTTCGTTTCCAAAATATCCTATGCCGGAGCCTCCGTCAAATTGCTACCGGAGAACAAAATTTGTGAGCGCTATCGTCACAATCCGCCGTCCATCATAGAGAATTTCCCCCCGGATCGGGATATTCTCCCCGTCCAGCCAGATGTCCAGCTCCAACGCGTCCTCCTCATAGCTATCATCAATGGTCAGCCTTAGCAGCTCCCCCTCCATGCCTGCCGCTGTCAGATAGCCGCTGCGAAGGGTATTCAGAAGAATCCAGGGCGCTGCCACCGGCGTCACCTGGTCCTCCGCCATCAGGTCAAATTGAAGGGCCGTGTCCGTGAAGGTCAGCTTTCCCCCCTCCCGGGTGATTTTCCCGGTGATGCCGGAGATGGTCTCCGGAGCTGTCACCGCAAAGAGGAAATCTCCCCGCTCGTCGGTTTCGCAGGCCATCTCAAATTCATAGACCGCCGTTCCATAGTCCGCCGTTACAGTGGCGTCGAAGGCGCAGGACTTTGCCCGCAGAAGCTGTGCCCGGAGTTCCATCCCTCTTTCTATCTCGTCTTTTTTACCAGAGCATCCATTGAGAAAAAGGACCAACGCAAGGAAGAAGACACCGGGTTTTTTCATATGCTATCCGCCTTATTTCAGAAGTCGGGGAAGGACATTCAGCATGTCCGTCGGAAGCATTGCGTACTGTCCCAGATCCCGGGCGCACAAATCCCCTGCCGCGCCATGGAGCCAGCAGGCAGCAGCGGCAGCTTCCAGAGGGGCAATTCCCTGTCCAAGCAGCGCCGTAATCATACCCGCCAGCACATCCCCGCTGCCGCCTACCGCCATTCCCGGGTTTCCCGTAGGATTCAAGTAGCCTGTCTCTCCGTTGGTGATGCAAGTACCGTGGCCCTTGAGAACCACAATACTGTTCCAGGCCAGGGCGCAATCCATGGCATCTTTCATGCGGTCCCCGCTGAGGGCTCCGCCAAACCGGAGAAACTCCCCTTCATGGGGCGTCAGGATGGTGGGATGCTGTCTTCCCCGCAGAATATCCTTATGCGCAGACAGCACATTTATGCCATCGGCATCCAAAACCACAGGACACGCCGCTTTTTCCAGCACCCTTTTCACCACAGCCAGCGTTCCCGGCGACTGCCCCAGACCGCAGCCTATCAGAACGGCATCCATCTGAGGAAGCTTTCTTTCGATCTCCGGAAGGGCCTCTTCGCTGAGCTTTCCATCCCGGTCCGGCAGGGGAAACACCACCGGCTCATTGAGCTTGCAGGCTTCAATTGCGTAAATGCTCTCCGGTACCCCCAGGAACACCAATCCCGCCCCGCAGCGCAATGCGCCCATGGTGGAAAGATAGGCGGCACCGGTATAGCCCCGGCTGCCGCACAGCAGCAGAAGTTTTCCATAGGTGCCCTTGTGTCCTGTTTCCTCCCGGTCGGGGAGCAGAGCAAGAACGTCTTTCCGGGTCAGACTTTTCACTTCCATAACGCGCTCCTTACAGATGATAGAGCCTTGTATATTTCTCGGTCAGATAGTCGGTATAATATTTGGCGTCAAACTTCCCGCAGGTGCTTTCAAACAGCTCGCCGGGCTTATAGAAGCTGGCATATTGGTGGATATGCTCCCGGAGCCAGTTTGTCACCCGGCTCAGATCCCCCTCCGCCACACTCTGCCAGATGTCTCCCAGATCCGCTTCCATCCTCTTCAGAATCTGAGGTCCATAGGCGCTGCCCAGGGCGTAGGAGGGGAAGTAGCCGATGGAGCCGCCGCTCCAATGGCTGTCCTGGAGGCATCCCTCCCGGTCGTTTGGCACATCCACGCCCAGGTACTCCTTGTAAAGAGCATTCCAGGCAGCGGGCACATCCTTCACCTCCAAGGTGCCGTCCATGAGCCGCTTCTCGATCTCATAGCGCACCATCACATGAAGGGCATAGGTCAGCTCGTCGGCCTCCGTACGGATGAGGGAGGGTTGGGCCTTGTTTACCGCACGGTAAAACATGGTTTCGTCCACGTCCGCCATCTGCTCCGGGAACAGCTCCCTGACTTTAGGGAAAATGGCGTGGATGAAGGCCTCGCTTCTGCCGATAATGTTTTCATAGAACCGGCTCTGACTCTCGTGAATCCCCATGGACACGCCGCCGGCAAGGGCGGTATAATTGTAGCGGTCATCACAGCCCAGCTCATAGAGGGCGTGCCCTCCCTCATGGATTACGGAGAACATGGAAGACACCAGATTATGTTCGTAATAATGGGTGGTGATGCGAACATCCTTGTTGTTGAAATTGGTGGTATAGGGATGCTCCGTCTCCGCAATGCCACAGTGGCTCCTGTCAATGCCCATGACCTGCATCAGGTAATCGGAGAAAATTTTCTGCTGCTCCACCGGATATTTCCGGAAGAGGAAGGAATCGTCGATCTGAGGCGCTTTCTGAATTTTTTCCACCAGAGGCACAATGGTTTCCCGCAGCTGGGCAAAGAAGGCATCCAGGGCCTCCATGGTCATGCCCTCCTCGTATTCATTCAGTAGGGCGTCATAGGGTGCCATCTCCGGATGGTAATAGAGCGCGAATTTCCGGTTATAGGCTACGATCTTTTCCAGATAGGGGGCAAAGGCGTCAAAATCATCCTTTTGCTTTGCCTTATGCCATACGTCCTGGGCGTCGTTCACCAGAACCTGGTAAGAGACGTATTCCTGGGCCGGAATCCGGTTCACCTCATCATACTGTTTCCGCAGGACCTGCACCTCCCGCTTTTCCTGGGCCGTCAGCTCCTCCAAATGGGCTTCCAGGTAGGAAAGCAGCTCTCCGTTTTGGGGGCTTACGGTGAGATCATAGACCACCTGGGAAAGAATCTCCAGCGTCTTTCCCCGTCCCTCTCCCGTATCGCTGGGAGCAGCGGTGGTGGCGTCTAAAAACAGCACCTCAATGGCGTGGGTGTAGGCGGCGCTGGTTTGCTGCCACTTGCTCAGCGCCTCCAATGCCTCTTTTGTGGACCCGTAATTCATAGGGAATTCCTCCTTTTCCTTGATACAGTAACCATATCACGCCAGCGTTTTTTCGTCAAGAGCAGGGGCCTTTTCTGAAAAAATACTTGCATAATGGGAAAGAATGTGCTAAGATAAGCAGGATATTAAAAAAGCAATGATTGGGCTGCCTTGTGTCCAGCATATCACATACAGCGAGAGCGGGAGGGTGTGAGCCGCTTTGGGTAGGTTGCAGGGCCTTCTCCCAGGAGCTGCCGCCTGAACGCAGTTGCAAGTAGGGTACGCCGGGTGACGCCGTTATCGGTCTGAGGATGTGTCTGCATCTTAAAAAAGTGCGCCCTGTGGCGAATTGCGGGTGGTACCGCGGAAGCAATGCCTTTCGTCCCGGTTATCGGGAGGAATGGCATTTTTTATTCCCTTTTTATATCATAAGTAACCTTTTTAGGAGGAATTAAGAAATGAAAGAACAATTGGAGCAGATCAAGCAGAATGCTCTGGCCTCTCTGGAGGCAGCTTCCACTCCGGCAGCTTTGGAAGAGCTGCGGGTGAAGCTTCTGGGCAAAAAGGGCGAGCTCACCGCCGTCTTAAAGCAGATGGGCAAGCTCTCTCCTGAGGAGCGTCCTGTCATGGGTCAACTGGCAAACTCCGTCCGGGCCTCCATTGAGGAAACCCTGGAAAAGCGCAAGGCTGCCATTCATTCTGCCGTATTGGAGGCAAAGCTGGAATCAGAGGCCATTGATGTGACCATCCCCGGTGAAGCCGTTTCCATCGGTCACCAGCATCCCATGAACCAGGTGCTCCAGCAGATCAAGGACATTTTCGTAGGCCTGGGCTACCAGGTGGTGGACGGCCCCGAGGTGGAGCTGGCAAGCTACAACTTTAGCCTGCTGAACATTGAGGAAGGCCACCCCTCCCGGGACCGCAGCGACACCTTCTATTTTACCGATGATGACAGCGTCCTGCTTCGCACCCAGACCAGCCCCATGCAGATCCGGTTCATGGAAACCCATAAGCCTCCCCTGTGTATGCTGGCTCCCGGTCGGGTATTCCGGAAGGACGAAGCCGACGCCACCCACTCCCCCATGTTCCATCAGATCGAAGGTCTGGTGGTGGACGAGAACATCACCATGGGCGATTTAAAGGGCGCTTTGATTAC
>CAYRDE010000033.1:0-18063 GCA_964422935.1 uncultured Oscillospiraceae bacterium
ATGCTGGAAACCCCAGTTTTGTCTGACGCAAAACTGGGGTTTCTCGACGGTCTGCGGGCGGGTCAGAAGTGACCCGCCCGTTTTTCTATCGTTTCCCCCAGTGTTTCCAAATCACCACCAGCAGACACAGCGCAAGTACCAGGCAGATACCCGCTGTAATGGGTATCCACATAGGGATTCCCCGGGCAGCTTCCGGTTTCGCAGCCGGGATAAGCTCTGCCCAGGGCTGGGTCTCCACGTCCTGGGTTTCCTCAGAAGCAGGTGTGTTTTCCGCTTCCTGTATAGGCATATCCAGAACCACAACAAATTCTCCCAGGGTATCCAGAGAGGATTCCAATGCGTCGCTGGTCACAGTCAGATCATAGTCGGACATGATGCCGGATTTTCCCAAAAGCCACAGAGCAAGGCTGCCTTCCTCCGTACCCGGCTGGCGGGCAAAGGGAATACGCACATCCAGTGTACCGCCCTTCAAATCCCGGATGGAGGTCCCTTCGCTCTGGAGGGAAAGAGCAAAAGTCAGGGCATTGCTGCGGCTGTCTGCCGCATCCAGATGCTCTTTCAGGGCTTTCTGCTGGGCGCTGCCCAGGTCGTTGACGGAGATAACTCTGTACCGCAATTCCACCGTGGTTCCTTTTGCCTGGGCGCCAAGTGCCTCCAAAGCCTTGCTGTCCAGACGAAGGGTGGCATCGGGCAGCTCCAGCGTCAGGGGCAGGTCCCGTTTTGTCGCGGCTTTCAGGGACGCGGTAGGCAGGCTGACTGCCTTCTGACCGGCCTTGGGCAGGTTAAGCACCACGCCCGTCTCGGTGTCCGTTGCCTGTTTCATGGCACGGGAAAACTGGTCGGCTGTTACAATGACCACATCCGGATCTGTCGTGGAGGGCTTTGTTGCCTTCTTCGTTCCACCGGAGGTGCTGCCTCCGCCGGAGCTTCCGCTGCCGGAACTGCTGCCGCCGGAGCCGGAGGGCGGGGTGGTTTCCTTCGGCGGCTCCGTGGCCTCCCGGATTTCATACTTGCCCGGACCGCTAAGCTGGATGGTCAGTGCCACTTCGCTGAGGGCGGCGCTGACCTTTTTCCCGCCGCAATAGACCTCCACCGCCGGATCGTTGCAGGGAACGCTGATTTCCTGCAAATACCGGACGTTGCCCTCACTGACGGTTACGTTCTTGGCTGTCTTACCGGTATCGTCCATCTCCACCACCGGCGGTGTGCCATTGACAACGGTATAGGTTCCGCTGCCCACGGCGGTGATCATCACCTTTTTCTCAGAGCTGTCCAGATTGGACTCCACCAGCTTGGCGCTCCGGACGGTATAGGCATCCGAAAAGCCGCAGGGCACAGAGAGAATCAGCTGGTTGCCGCCCTGTTCCAGCTCGGCGATGGCGGCCTCATTGTCTCCAGCAACGGTTACTTCAATGGTATCCGCTCCTGCAGATACGGAAACGCCGAAATTGATATCCCCCGTTTCTGCCGCCTGTCCGGCAGGGGACAATGCCAGGACCAGGACCAGCGTCAGCAGGAAAGAAAGCATCCGTTTCACTGTGCGCCGCCTCCCTTCTTCGTGATCGTCCACTGAGCGATTACCTGTTCCTGATCGTCCAGGACCGGTACGCTCACATCTTTGGTCAGCAGGGGAATGCAGGCAGGATCAACGGTCATTTCCGATGCCTGGCTCTGGAATATGGCAGTCCGCCGGTCTTCATAGATCCACAGCTTACTTATGCTGTCCGGCAGGCTGCGGCAGGGACAGGTATAGATCTGAGCCCCGTTTTCCTCCGTCACAATGGCGCCCCGATGGCTGCCCGCCTCATCGTAATAATTCCGCTGGAAGTAGTAGTCTCCTTCGGATGTTACCTCGAAATCCTTTTGGGTATGATAGAATTGGTTATCCTGGAAGCGGATGTAGTAAGGGGAAAGATCTCCGGGCAGAGAACCGATATGCACAGCCGCGCTTCCGATATCCCGGAAGGTGTTGTTCCGGAACGCCACCTCCCGGCAGTATTCCTGCCTGGTCGTGCTGTCCAGATAGTAGCCATAGTCGCAGTTGACGAAGGTGTTCCCCTGGCCGGAGCGGACCATGCCGCCATTGCCGCAGTATATGGCGTACTGGAAGCCGCTGAAGGTGCAGTTGTTCAGCTCACTGATATTATAGGCATTTCCTGTGGTGGGCACGCTGGGGGCATAGGTCTGGCATTTCGTCTGGGCCTCGCTATCCGACAGCCCCTGGAAATCCGGGTGATAGAGCTGCAAGGTTTTTCAGTCAAATTCCGGCTGGAAGGTGGTAGGCCGGTTATCTACCATAATGCCGCAGCTTCTGCCATCGGGCATGGTCTGACCATTGCTCACAAAGGAGATGCCATCCACAAAGCTGAGGAACCCCTTGCTGAACAACCCCGGCATGGTAGTACCCGGTGCGCCCTTCAGGGTCAGTGTGGCCAGATAGTCCTCCGATCCGGTCAGCAGGATCTGAGAGACGATGATCTTGTTATAGGAGACTGCCGGCAGATTCAGGGTAATGCTGCCGCCGCTATAGTGATAGCCCTCCACGTTGTCTTCCAAATAATTGATGAGCACATCCCTGTTGGACAGGATCGTATTGAGGATATCGGCGTCTTCAATGCTCACTGTCACATCGTCATCCGGTTCCGTCTTGTAGCTAAATGGGGCGGTCCGGTAAAAGCGGCAGGTCTTCCCATCCATCTGCACATCAAAGGTCATCAGCAGCAAAACGCTGAAGTTTGCCCCTTTAGCCGCGTGGGTGGAGAACTGGGACAGTGTCACACCCTGCCAGCTCTGGCTTTCCCGCTGCCCTAGCTGGAAGTTTTGGGAATCCGTACCGGAGAAGATGGAAAGCATCACATTGGAGACGGTGCTGTAAAAGCCCGGGTCGGCAAGACCATCCACCGTGTAGTCCCCCGTTGCCTTCATGGCGCCCAGGCATAGGGCGTCATCGATACCCTTGTCCTCTTTTTTGCTCAGATAAACTGAGGTGCCCGGGAACATGTACATGGTATCCGCTGTGTGCCAGGCAAAGCCTACGCTGAGGTCTGTCCCGTCATAAGGAAGCATGACCGTTGCGTCTGAAGCATAGGGGCTGTATCTGGCAAACAGGGATTCATCGGAATTTGCATAGCACTTGATGATATAGTTGTGGGTGATCTGATCGCCGTCAGTGTATTGCAGCAGCGTTTGTCCAGATTGAGCACCCGTCAGGATGAGGTTCCCCTGTTTATCCTCCGCAACCGTAACAGAGCTTCCGGACACTGTCAGCTTTTCCATGGTCAGGGTTTCATACTGACCATAGCTGCCATAGCACAGCCGCAGGCTTCTCTGTTCTCCAAAGAGGATCGCCGTGGAGAATTGGGGCGTGCCACTGCCATTCGACAGAGCAAACAGGCTGCCGCCGGAAAGGGCGGGAACCACGGTTACCGTAACCGTATAGGTCTTTCCCTCCTTCACGGTGCTGAGATTGAATGTGCCCGGCTCCGTGGCGGAAAGAACGGTTTTCCCATCCTCCTGTTTCAGTTCCAGTCCTTCCAGACAGGTGATGCTCTCTGTGTATGGCAGCATATTTCCTTCCGTCCCGAAGAAGAAGGTCACCGGAAGCGTCTGTCCCGCATCCAGCACCAGATCATATTGCATTCCATTTCCCGCATCCACGGCCAGGCGCTGAGCCTTCTGCCGGATGATAGGCAGGAGAAATGTTGTGGTGTCATCGCTTGTATAAACCGCGAACTTTCTGTCTCCCGTTCCGGTGGCCGTAAGCGTATAAAGCTGGGTTTGGGGATCATAGGCAATCTGGATGGTGTCATCATTGCCAAAAACATGACCCCTGATGGGGACCTCCGCTCCCGACTCACTGATATAGTAGAATTTCAGCGTCATCGGCGCCCCTTCGTCAACGGTTAGCTGATCCAAAAGATTCCCTTCGCCATTGATTCTGGCGTACATGGCCCTTTGTTCTTCCACATTGGCCATTGCGCTATAGGTTTTTCCCGTGTCCGGATCTGTATAGGTGATGGTGTAATGACCGGCGCGCTCTCTCTGCATGTAGAAATTTCTGCCATGGAATTCGGTTTTCACTCCTGTAGCGGGGGTTATGGTCAGATTCTCATAACTTTTGATCATCTGCGCGGTGCCATTGACAACCAGGTAGAGCGGGCCGGAAAAGCTGTTCGTAAAGCTTACATCGCTAAAGAATACAGGCTCCTCGCTTGAATCCCGACCAAAGAAGAAATAGAGTCCGTCAGGCACACCGACGTTGGAAATCGTCTCTTCACTTACCTGAACCCTAATGGCGGTGCCCTCATGTACAATCGTCCAATTTCCCGACGCAAGGGCCTTGATGGTAAACGCACTGTTTTCTGCCGTGATTTCCAGTCTGGAAGCATCATAGGTTATGTCGCTCAGCTCTGTCAGCTGCACATTCCGGTAATACAGTTGGCAGCGGATGGAATCGCCTACGTTCAGTTGCAGGAGGTTTCCCCGCATTTCCCCTGCCTCATAATAGAACTCAGGGCCAGTCTGGCTGGCGGCATTGACAATGATGGTATACGCAGAGCCGTCCTCAGCCTCATAGGTGATCGTTCCACCCTGTTCCGGAAGAATGCGGTAATAAAAATCATCCTCAATCAATTCATAGGATACGCCGTAAAACACGACCGCTTCCGCTGCAAGAGGCGCGCCGTTGAATCGGATCTGGGCATTGATGGGGCCGGTAACCTCTGTAAGCTTGATTTCCCTGTCGCCATCCATAAACCACAGATAGAAGGCGGGCTCCTCATTCTCCGTGACAGCCTGCTCCATGAGTACGCATTCCCCCTCATGGTCTGCCACCAGGGTACAGCCCTCCGTTTTGGTACAGGGTACAAAGCACTCCCCTTCGTGTCCCGGCTCCAAAATACAACCTTCCTTGCAGGAAGTGGTGCACTCTCCCTCATGGCCCGCCTGAAGGATGCAGCCAGGAGTTGGACAGGGCACATTGCAGCTGCCATCGTGCCCATCAGGGAGGGTACAGCCATCTGTTTTGGTGCATGGGGCAGGCTGCTGGTCCTCCTCCGGCTGTTCCGGAGATTCGCTGCTGCCCCCAGTATCCGGCGCCGACGGGGAAGCTACTTGACAGCTGCCCTCATGCCCCGAAGGGAGAACACACCCTTGCGTTATGGTGCATGGGGCGTCTGCCTGTTCTCTCTCCGCCCGGGCGGGCAGCGCCATACCGCCCAGCATACACAATAAACATAGCATTGCCACAAATCGTTTCATAGCATCCATCCCATTTCCAGTTTTTTCTTTAATTATATCAGTATCCATTCAGAAAAACAATTAACTGGCTGCATAGGGTTGCCCGTTTTTTCGGCTTCCCGCTAGGGGTATCCGATTAAAAAGCGCAGACCCATCCGGATACCGGAGGGAATCTGCGCTTTCGTTTGCATGTTATTCGAAACGGCTGTGGATATGGGATTCGATTTCTTTCAGCCGGTCCTGAGCCTTTGCCAGGTCTTCCATCAGCTCTCCGCTTTGGCAGAGGATATGCTCGATGGGCTTCCTGTTGTGGGGGTATTTCCCACTGCGATACCGGTCAATCACGATTTCATAACGCGCTGCGGCAAGCCCCACAGCGTCCGCCCAGGATAGATACAGCTCCCTTGCGGCATTTTCGCCGACCCGCACCATTTCCGCTTTCTGGCTCATCAGCTTTTCCAGAAGGGCAAACAGACTGGCTGCGTTCTCTTCAATCAAAAAGCCGTTGTGCCCCTGGGTAACGCCTTCCGCGGCGCAGCTTCCCGCTACCAGAACCGAGGCCAGGGAGCAGGCGGCAGCCTCCCGGACCACAAGTCCGTTGGTATCAAAGGTGGAGGGGAACAGGAACAGGTCGCTCCGGCAATACCACCCCCGAAGGGTTTCCCGGTCGGAGATTGCGCCGGTAAAGAAGCAAAGGGAGGACAGCCCCATATCTTCGGCGGTCTGTTCCACTTCCGCCCGGTCGGTGCCGTCGCCGATGAAGACCATACGGAAATCCTTCCCGGCGGCTTTCAGCATCCCCAGGGCGTCCAGAATGATTTTCAGCCCCTTGTACCAACGAATCCGACCCACAAATAAGAAAACAGGAACCTTTTCGGGAAGGTCGTAGCCTTCGCATACCGCGTGACACGCTTCCTCCGTCACCCGGCCCCGGGGCATGTCCACGCCGTTGGGCATGACCACATAATCCCCCTGATAGCCCATGCCCCGGAGATTTTCTCCCGCGCCCTGGCTCACGGCCCAAACCTCATCACAGGCGTTGATGTTTTCCACCAGTGCCCGCTTGCTGCCCTCCTGAAGGGCTTTGGAGCGGAGAATGGAGGCAATATCAATGTCGAACTTTGTATGATAGGTTAAAATCAAAGGCACGTCCAGAACCGCCCGGAGCTGCCGGGCGAGAAGGGTGGAGGCAACGGGACAGTGGGAATGGAGTATCGAGACGGTGTGCCCTTCCAACTGACGGACAATTTCCGGAGAAAAGGGAATTCCGGCAAGGTATCCCATCCAGCTTCTCAGATCGATGCTGGGATAGCGGATGACCGGGTGGGAGAAGGCGGAATCGTCAGCGCCGGGATAGGCAGGGGTCACGACCACCGGATCAAAGCCCTGCTCCGGCAGGCATCGGGAATAGCTGACAACGGCGTTGGCAACACCGTCAATCAGCGGCGGAAAGGAGTCGTTTAAAAGACATACACAAGAGCGTTCCTTCATGGCGCTACACCTCATAAAAAGCATTTCAAAATTAATAAGCACAAAATATCATACAGGACAGAAAAAGTCAATTCCCGGCCTTCCTCATGTTACCGCATCCCCCGGGCCAGCCGCTGCTCCCTGGCGATCTGCCAAAGGGCGCTGCCGGCACTGTCCAGGAAGGTCCGATACCCGCAGAAGGAATCTTTTTCACAGCAGGCGATCTCCCGCTGCATCCGCTTGCAGCCGCCGCCGCAAAATTGCCGGTAGGGACAGCTGCCACAGAGGGCAGGCAGCGGGTCCCTGTGCTGGGCGGGAGAGCACCGCGCCCGGGCAAGCATCTCTTCGATGGAATCCTCCAGAATATTTCCGACCCGGTATTCATCCAGACAGTAAAAGTCACAGGGAAATACGCTGCCGTCGGCCTCCACCACCATCTGCGGCTGGCAATGTCCCTGGATACCGCAGGCACTGGGAATCTGGAAGGCCATCAGGTTTACAATATCATCGAAAAGCTTGACACTCCGGTAGCGGCCCTGACGATAGTCCTCCAGCCACAGGGGGAACAGCTGAGAATAAAACTGGGCGAACCGTTGGGGTGTCAGGGCATAGGGATTGGTGCCCGGGGCATCCAGGGCGTCCAGACAGGGGGTGAACTGCACATAGCGGATGTCCAGCTCCTTCAGGCATTTCCACACCTTTTGGGGATGACGGGCCACCTGCCGGGTCAGAGTACACAGAACGTTATATTCCACGCCGAACTGATTCAGAAGGTCCAGGGCTTGCAGGCACCGGCGGTAGGTTCCTTCCCCGTGACCGTCTACCCGGGCGTCATCGTGGCACTGGGGGAGAAGGTCCAGGGAAATTCCCACCAGGAAGTGATTTTCTGCCAGAAAGCGGCACCAATCCTCGTCCAGAAGGGTGGCGTTGGTTTGCAGTGCGTAGTGAACCGCAATGCCCTTGTCCCAGTCCGCCAGAGCCTCGACAAACGCCTGAAACCAGGGCAGACCCGCAAGCAAAGGCTCTCCACCCTGGAACGCGAACTGAATCCGGTCTCCGGGAAGAAACTGGGACCGCAGATGACGGAGCATAGCGTGCATTTTTTCCAGAGGCATAACACCGTAGGATTTGACCTCCCGCAGGTCGGCAACGTCCGCGTAAAAGCAATAGCGGCAGCGCAAATTGCACAGGGATGAGGCGGGCTTTATCATAATGGATAGAGATTTCATGTGGTTTCCTTCCATTTCTGCTCTTTTTTATTAGGGAACCTCTGAATAAATCGTCTGCGGCTGAGCAGCGAATCTTTTGCCCCAGCCGTGCAGTTTGAAAAGTGGGAAATACATCCAGTATTCCGCCACTTTCCAAACTTTCGTCTGAGCCAAAATCTTCTGCTGTCAGCTCTTGCCGATTTAATCAGAGCTTCCTTAGAATACCATATTTCCTGTCTGGGCGCAATCGGCATTTTCCGGGGGAAGCCGTCAAAGTTTTGAAACGTTGAGAAGGAGAAATCGAAAATTCCCCTTTACATTGCCGGGAAAAGGGAATATAATAAACAGGCAATGAAATATCCTGGGATGATGGTTCAGCCTTCCTGCTGGGGGGCGGTGAAAAGGGAAACAGGTGAAAATCCTGTACAGTCTCGCTACTGTAATTGCGAAGCGGCTTTCATAGCGCCATTGAGAAAGTCTTGAGAAGGCGAAAGCTTGCGGGGAAGCATAAGTCAGGAGACCTGCCATCCATCCGGTAATACATTCTGCGATGTACAGAACGGTTACAAGGTATGGGCTGGTTCCCGGAAGCGGCCTGATTTGTGTACGTGTGCTGTAATTGTCAGCGCACGTTTTTCTTTTGAACGGAAGTCCCAGAAAAGATTGACGAAAATGACCGGAGGAACGGATAATGCGCATAGGAATGATCGGCGTTGACCATACAAAAGCGGATGTGGATGTTCGTGCCCGCTTTTCCTTTACGAAGAAAAATGCCGTGGCGGCTATGGAGCGGTGGAAAGAGATGCCGGGAATCCGGGGCTGTGTGGTGCTTTCCACATGCAACCGCATGGAGCTGTGGGTCAGCACGGAGGAGGGCTGGGAGGGTTCCCTTCCGGAGCTGCTTTGCGGGGAAAAGAATGTGGACCCCCGGGAATACGAAAGCTATTTTACGGTGCGGGAGGGCACAGAGGCAGTAGAGCATTTGTTCCACCTGGTGTGCGGCCTGAAGTCCAGGATTCTAGCAGAGGACCAGATCATTACCCAGGTAAAGGACGCCCTCTCTTTAGCCAGAGAGCACTTTATGACGGACAATGTGCTGGAGGTGCTGTTCCGCAAGGCCGTCACTGCCGGCAAGAAGGTTAAGACAGAGGTCACCTTTTCCCGGGCCAACCAGACGGCGATGGACCAGGCCATCGAAATGCTGCGAAGAGAGAGCTTCCCCTTCCCGGAGGCTGTCTGCATGGTCATTGGAAACGGAGAGATGGGGAAGCTGGCGGCCCAATCCCTGAAACGGACAGGGGCCAAGGTCACGGTTACCGTCCGGCAGTACCACAGCGGAGAGGTAAGCATTCCGGCAGGATGCGCCAGAATCAACTATGGAGACAGGCTGGACTTCCTCCCAAACTGTGACCTGGTGGTCAGCGCCACATCAAGCCCCAATTTCACCCTGACGGAGGAACAGGTCCGGGAGGCTGGCCTGACAAAGCAGATCTACTTTATTGACCTGGCAGTTCCCCGGGATATGGAGAGCACCATAGGGTCCCTCCCCGGGGCCAGGCTGTATACCATCGATGATTTCCAGCTCACCGGTACCGGTCAGGCTGCCCAGGAAGCCATGGAGCAGGCAGAGGAAATCCTCCGGGGGGAGATGGAGGATTTCTACGGCTGGATGAAGGGCCGGGATATGGTTCCCAAGATCCAGGAGATCCGGGAGGACGCGGTAACGGACCTGCACCTCCGGCTTCAAAAAATCCTTCATAAGCTTCCCCTCCAGGAGGCGGAGCGGGTGGAGCTGGAGCAGGCCATTGACAGAGCCGCCGGCAAGGTCGTGACAAAAATGATGTTCGGACTCCGGGACGCACTGGAAAAGGAAGCCTTTGCGGACTGTGTGGAGGGACTGGAAAAGCTGTATGAGCAGGGATGAATGGAAAAGGAGCGATGAAATGAAAACAGTGCGCATTGGCAGCAGAGAAAGCCGCCTTGCCGTAGTGCAGAGTGAAATGGTGCGGGACGCACTCAGGAAGGCCCACCCGGACTGGGATGTGACCATTGTGACCATGAAGACCACAGGGGACATCATTCTGGACCGGACTCTGGATCAGATCGGCGGAAAGGGCCTGTTTGTCAAGGAACTGGACAGAGCTTTGCTGGAAAAGCGGAGCGACCTGTCTGTCCATAGCCTGAAGGATGTGCCCATGGAGGTGCCGGAGGGCCTGCCTCTGGTGGCTTTTTCCCAGCGGGAAGACCCCCGGGATGTGCTGGTGCTTCCCCAGGGTGTGGACACCCTGGATTTTTCCAAGCCCGTGGGCTGCTCCAGCCTGAGAAGAACCCTGCAAATGCAGGCGCTGTACCCCCAGGCAAAATTCAAAAGCGTCCGGGGAAATGTGCTGACAAGGCTGAAAAAGCTGGACAGCGGGGAATATTCCGCTCTGATTCTTGCGGCGGCGGGACTGAAACGGCTGGGGCTGGAGGAGAGAATTTTCCGGTATTTTACGACGGAGGAAATGATTCCCGCAGCCGGACAGGGCATCCTTGCCGTCCAGGGACGGCGGGGGGAGGACTATTCCTATCTGGATAGTCTTGCCAGCCGGGAGTCTGCCTGGGCAGCCCAGGCAGAGCGTTCCTTTGTCCGATATCTGGATGGGGGATGCTCGTCTCCCGTGGCAGCCCATGCTGTTATTACCGGAGACAAAATCCATCTGATGGGTCTTTACTACGAGGAGGCTACAGGGTCTTATCGCAAGGACAGTATTGACGGCAGCGCCGGGGAAGGGACGGAGCTGGGAATCCAACTGGCAAAGAAGCTGAAAGGAGAGACGGAGGCATGAAAGGAAAGGTGTGGCTGGTAGGCGCCGGTCCCGGAGATGTGGGCCTGATGACCCTGAAGGGGAAACAGGTCCTGGACCAGGCAGAGGTGGTGGTCTATGACAGCCTTGTGGGAGACGGCGTTCTGGAAATGATTCCCAAAAGCGCCCGTCGGATCTATGTGGGAAAACGGGCCAGCCATCATATTATGAGGCAGGAGCAGATCAATGAGGTGCTTTTGGAGGAGGCCCGAAAGGGATACCGGGTGGTACGCCTGAAGGGGGGCGACCCCTTCCTGTTCGGACGGGGCGGCGAGGAGCTGGAAAAGCTGACGGAGTATGGCATCCCCTATGAGGTGGTGCCCGGCGTCACATCCAGCATTGCGGTTCCGGCCTACAACGGAATCCCGGTGACCCACAGAGACTTCTGTTCCTCTGTCCACATTATCACCGGTCATAAGAAGGCAGGAGAGGCCTATAACATTGATTTTGAGGCGCTGGTTCGGACCGGCGGCACCCTGGTCTTCCTGATGGGCGTCACCGCTCTGGAGGATATCTGCACCCATCTGCTGGCGGCGGGAATGGACCCTGCTACCCCGGCAGCAATTCTTCAGCAGGGAACCACAGCAAAGCAGAAGAAAATTGTGGCTACGGTGCAAACGTTAAAGGCGGAGGTTGACCGCCAGGGCATTGAGGCGCCTGCCATTATTGTGGTGGGGGGTGTCTGTGCTCTGGCAGACCGGTTTGGCTGGTATGAGAAGCTTCCCCTGTTTGGCTGCAAGGTGCTGATTACCCGACCCAAGGAGCTGATTTCCGCCATGGCGGCAAGGCTCCGGGAGCAGGGGGCGGAGGTGCTGGAGGTACCCACCATTTCCGTATCGCCGGTGGAGGACCGGACCCGGATCATGGATTGCCTGCATCGTCTGAATACCTATCAGTGGATTGCCTTCACCAGCCCCAGCGGGGTCCGGATTTTCTTCGAGCTTCTGGCGGAGGCGGGAAAGGACGTCCGTGCCCTGGGAAGCTGCAAAATCGCCGCCATCGGAAAGGGAACAAGGAAGGCCTTGCAGGAGCATAACCTCTATCCCGACCTGATGCCGGAAACCTTTGACGGGGCGGCTCTGGGCCGGAAAATGGCGTGGGAATGCGAGGCGGGAGCCCATATCCTGATTCCCAGAGCCTCTATTGGAAACCGGGAGATTCTGGAGGAGCTGGAAAAACGCCCGGATCTGACCGTGGAGGACCTTCCCACCTATGATACGGTTTATGAAACCCAGGACCTCATCGATCTGGCAGGGGCCTTCGAAAATGGACGGGTCCGCTATGGGGTCTTTACCAGCGCTTCCACGGTACGGGGCTTTGTCCGCGCTGCCGGGAACCTGGACTTTACCAGGGTAACGGCGCTGTGCATCGGAAAGCAGACCCAGCAGGAGGCTGCCCGCTATGGCATGACCACCTATGTATCCAAAGAAGCGTCTATTGACAGCTTACTGAATTTGGTTGTAGAATTATACAAAAACGAAAAACAAGGAGAGGAACATCATGGAAATGATTAAGCGGCCCAGAAGACTCCGGGGCGGAGAAAATATCAGGAGAATGGTGCGGGAGACCAGAATGGACAAGTCCTCCCTGATCTATCCCCTGTTTGTGCAGGAGGGCGTGAATCGTGAGGATGAGATTCCCTCCATGCCGGGACAGTTCCGCTATACCCTGGATCGCCTGCCCTATGAGCTGGAACGGCTTTCTCGGGCCGGCGTGGGCAATGTGATGCTGTTTGGCATTCCCGGGACCAAGGACCCCCAGGGCAGTCAGGCCTATGCTCAGGACGGCATTGTCCAGCGGGCGCTCCAACAGGCGAAGGAGAAATTCCCGGAGCTGTACTATATCACCGATGTATGCCTCTGCGAATATACCTCCCATGGTCACTGCGGGATGCTCCGGGGCCACGAAGTGGAAAATGACAGCACCCTGGAGCTGCTGGCAAAGACCGCCGTTTCCCATGTCCAGGCAGGCGCGGACATGGTAGCGCCCTCGGATATGATGGACGGACGGGTGCTGGCAATCCGGAAGGCCCTGGACGCAAACGGCTATAAGGAAGCGCCCATTATGTCCTATGCGGTGAAGTACGCCTCCGCCTTCTATGGCCCCTTCCGGCAGGCGGCGGACTCCGCCCCGGCCTTCGGCGACCGGAAAACCTACCAGATGGACCCCCACAACAGCCGGGAGGGGGTAAAGGAAGCCCTTCTGGATGTGGAAGAAGGGGCGGATATCGTGATGGTCAAGCCCGCGCTGGCCTATCAGGACCTGATTACCCGGGTAAGAGACGTGACCAATGTGCCGGTGGCGGCCTACAGCGTCAGCGGTGAATATGCCATGGTCAAGGCGGCGGCCCAGCGGGGCTGGATCGACGAAGAGCGGATCATGTGCGAAATGGCCATTGGGGCCTATCGGGCAGGCGCTCAGATCTACCTGACCTACTATGCCAAGGAATTGGCAAAATGCATGGACGAAGGGAGAATTGGATAATGAGCAAATCCGATACTTTGTTTCGCCGTGGCGCTACGGTCATTCCCGGCGGCGTGAACAGTCCCGTCCGGGCCTATGGCTCCGTAGGCATGACCCCTCGTTTTATTGAAAAGGCGGAGGGTCCCTACGTCTTCGATGTGGACGGCAACCGGTATATCGATTACATCTGCTCCTGGGGGCCTATGATCCTGGGCCATAACAACCAGGCGGTTCTCAGCGCAGTGATTGAGAAGGCGAAAAGCGGCCTGAGCTTCGGCGCTGCCACGGAGATCGAGGTGGAGATGGCGGAGCTGATCTGCGACAGTATCCCCTCGGTGGATATGATCCGCATGGTCAATTCCGGCACGGAGGCCGTAATGAGCGCCATCCGGGCAGCCAGAGGCTACACGGGCAGAGATAAAATCGTCAAATTCGCGGGCTGCTATCATGGACATTCCGACGCCCTGCTGGTAAAGGCTGGCTCCGGGGTGATGACAGCAGGGGTTCCCGACAGCTCCGGCGTTCCCGCGGGCTGTACCCAGGACACGCTGACCGCTGTGTATAATGACCTTGACAGTGTCAAGGCCCTGTTTCACCAGTTCCCGGAGGAAATCGGGGCCGTGATTGTGGAGCCGGTGGCTGCCAATATGGGGGTTGTGCTGCCGGAAGAGGGCTTCCTCCGGGGACTGCGGGAGCTGTGCAGCCAATATGGCGCGGTGCTGATCTTTGATGAGGTGATTACCGGCTTCCGGCTGGCTTTCGGCGGCGCTCAGGAATACTACGGCATCCAGGCGGACCTGGTCACCTACGGAAAGATCATCGGCGGCGGTATGCCGGTAGGCGCTTACGGCGGAAAGCGGGAGATCATGGAAATGGTGGCGCCTCTGGGCAGCGTTTACCAGGCGGGCACCCTCAGCGGCAACCCGGTGGCTATGGCGGCGGGCATTACCCAGCTGAAAATTCTGAAAGATCATCCGGAAATCTATACCAATATGTCCGAAACGGCGCAGGCGTTGTTCGGCGGTATGGAGAAGCTGATCGGGCAATATGGCAAGGGCTGGAAGCTCAACCATATCGGCGCTCTGGGCTGTCTGTATTTTACGGACAAGCCGGTGAGAAATTACGAGGAAGCCAAGGGGTCGGATACCGGGGCCTTCGCGGATTATTTCCGCTTCCTGCTGAACCGGGGCATCCATCTGGGGCCCTCTCAGTTTGAGGCCATGTTTGTCTCCAACGCCCATACTGAGGAAACCACAGCGAAGACACTGGAGGTATTTGAAGATTATCTCCGGGAAAAGGCATAAGAGAGAAATTCACACAAAACAGGGCCTCGTCCGAATCTTGGACGAGGCCCTCTTTATACAGATGCTGACCGGTCAGAACAGCTCTTTCAGCTTTTCCAGGTACATCTCCCGGACCCAGGGAAGCTCTCCCAATCCGGTGAAGGAACAGCTGACCGTATACCCGGCTTTCTCCAGCTGGGACTTCCAGGTGATTGCCATATCGTTTCTGGCATGGTCCCCCGCTACCAGCATCAGGGGCAGCAGCTGGACACTTTTGACGCCGCCGGAGGCAAGCAGCCCCAGCAGATCCTCCAGTCCGGGCCAGCCTTCCACGGTGCCGATATACAGATCCCTCCGCCCCAAAAGGGAGAGGGCAGTTTGCAGGGCGGGATAGGCGGCATTGGCGGAATGCTCCGTGCCGTGGCCCATAAAGACAATGGCCTGTCCCGGCACCGGGGGGTGATCCTGGGAAAGGTGGCGGGCAAGGCGCTGGAGGTCCTGGCTGTCTGCCAGCAGGGGGCGGCCCAGGACCAGAGATTCAAAGCTGTCAGACATGGCCTCGGCCTCAGCTTTCAGCTTGTCGTATTCATACCCATACAGAAGATGGGTGGGCTGAATGATGACATGACGAATCTTCTCCGCCTGAAGCTGACGGAGGGCCTCGGTGAGGTTGAGAACGGTTTCTCCCCGCTCCTTTAAAATTCTGCGGATGGTGGGGCTGGTGAAGGCCCGGAGGAACCGGTATTCCGGTGCGGCAGCGGTCAGAGCTTCCTCAACTGCGGAGATGCTGGGGCGGGCTTCCGGCACACTGGTACCGAAGCTGACGACAACGAGTGCTTTTTCAGGCATATTCGGACTCCTTTTCCTTTGATCGCAAAAAAAGACTTGCCTTCCGAAGAAAGCAAGTCTCAGGCACATGAAAACAGGATCCGCCCATACAACGGAATCACGCACCGGACAGGCCCCTTTCCGCGGAAGATACCTACCCACATCGTATTCAGCAGGTTTCCTGGCTTGCGGATCGTCATCTGCCGCGCCTTCTCGCTTTCGCAATGGCATCTGCGGCGGACTTCCCGCTTACAGTGACCGGATCGTTCAGGAGTTACACCTGATTCCCTATTATCTTCCACACCGGGGCGTGAAAGCACTGAATACGGTATTCTTTTCCCTTTCAGTATATATCCTCCCAGACGGTCTTGTCAAGTGGAAAAACAGTTTCTCCCGGGGATTCCCGGTACCGGTAAAAGAAAAGGGTTGCGCTGGACAACGGTCAGAACTTGTGGTAAACTAAGCCAAAAGGGGGGATGCTGTTTGCCGGTGAACACAAAGACGCTGATTACCGAGACATTTTTGGAAATGTCCAAAACCCAGAATATCGACAAGATTACCATTAAAAGACTGGTGGACGCCTGCCACATTTCCAGACAGACCTTTTATTATCACTTCCAGGACATTCTGGATGTGATTGAATGGTCCGCCCAGCAGACCTTCCAGGAGCTTCTGGGACACGTCAAGGATTTTACCACCTCAGAGAAAGCCTTAACCGTGCTGGTGGAGGCATCCTCTGAAAAGGATGCGCTTTTGCAAAAGCTTCTGCATTCCCAGCGGCGGGAGCAGATTGAGCGGATCATGGCGCAGACTGTGCGGGCATATCTGAAGGAAATGCTTTCCCGGCAGCCGCCGAAACAGGACCTGACCCTGGCAGAGGCCGAGATCCTTCTGGACTTCTGCACCTACGGAATCGTAGGCTTGCTGATGGATTACAGCCGCAGATCCTTAGCGGATAAGGAAAAGCTGATCCGCCAGATGCACCGTATGTTTGAGCAGCTGAGAAACAGAGATGTGTAACGTCATTGTACGGACAGAAAGATTGAAAAAACCCGGATGTATCAATTTTTTGACACATCCGGGTTTTTGTAAATACACAGAAGAAAGATTGACAGTGGTGTTTCTTCCCCCAATTTGCTATCATAAAAATAACCTGAAACAGGAGGGATGGACCGTGAACCGAAACGGGATGTTTGACGCCAAACTTCAGGAGTTGGAAAATGGGTATCATCAGATGATACAGTGTCTGAAAATGAGTCAGACGGCAGATCATTCGGAAATCCGGAAGACACTGAACGTGGTTCAGAAAGACTGCCTGGAAACGGAAGACCGGCTCCGGGAAGTTGTAAATGACAGCCGTTCTCCGGTGGTAGCCGCCCTGTCTGACGCGCAGCTTCAATATTACCACCAGATTCGCAGAACCCTGGAAAAGGCGCTGTCCGGTCACCATGAGGGTGACACCTCGTTGGAGAAAGGACTGGAGGATCTTGCGTTGTACGGAGAATACGCCATAGACTTTGCCGTCCAGGCCATGGACTATGCCCTGCTTGCCGCATTGTCCGCCCTGGACACCCAAAGAAATCTTGAGGAGGAAACACGATGAATGAGGTAAAGCCCCCGAAAAAACCACTGATTTATTACTACAGCATTGTCCTGCTGGTACTGATGCTCTTTAATTTCCTGGCGGTGCCCTGGTTTGCCCAGCGGCAGGTTCGGGAAGTGGACTACGGCACCTTTATGACCATGACCGAAAACCGGGAGATTGGTCGGGTGGAGGTACAGGACAACCAGATCTTGTTTACCGACAAGGAAGATAAGCAGATCTACAAAACCGGCCTGATGAATGATCCGGATCTTATTTATCGACTGAAAGAATCCGGTGCCGCCTTCTCCAGCCAGATCGTGGAGGAAATGTCGCCCTTCCTCAGCGTCCTGCTGACCTGGGTGCTGCCCATTGCGATTTTTATCGGCTTGGGACAGCTTATGACCAGAAGAATGACCCAGAAAATGGGCGGTCCCAACGCCATGTCCTTCGGTATGGGCAAGTCTAACGCCAAGGTCTATGTGAAATCCTCGGAAGGCATCAAGTTCTCGGATGTGGCGGGGGAGGATGAGGCCAAGGAAAACCTGACCGAGATTGTGGACTATCTCCACAACCCCGAAAAATACAAGGAAATCGGCGCTTCCATGCCCAAGGGCATCTTGCTGGTGGGCCCTCCGGGCACCGGTAAGACCATGCTTGCCAAGGCGGTGGCCGGTGAAGCCAACGTTCCCTTCTTCTCCATGTCCGGCTCGGAGTTTGTGGAAATGTTCGTGGGTATGGGTGCTTCCAAGGTCCGGGACCTGTTCAGACAGGCCAAGGAAAAGGCCCCCTGCATTGTCTTCATTGATGAGATCGACGCCATTGGTCAGAAGCGAAGCTCCGGCAATATGGGCGGCAACGATGAGCGGGAGCAGACCCTGAACCAGCTGCTCACGGAGATGGACGGCTTTGAGGGAAATAACGGCGTTATCATTCTGGCTGCTACCAACCGGCCTGAATCTTTGGACCCTGCCCTGACTCGTCCCGGTCGTTTTGACCGCCGGGTGCCGGTGGAGCTGCCTGATCTGAAGGGCAGAGAGGAAATATTGAAGGTTCACGCCAGAAAGATCAAGGTTGCCGAGGATGCGGACTTCCGGCAGATTGCCCGGATGGCCTCCGGCGCTTCCGGTGCGGAGCTTGCCAAC
>CAYRDE010000033.1:18073-18354 GCA_964422935.1 uncultured Oscillospiraceae bacterium
CCAGGAGAAGTGGCGGGTTTCCTGCCATGAGATCGGTCACGCGTTGGTTGCCGCCAAACAAACAAACTCCGCTCCGGTGCAGAAGATCACCATCATTCCCCGGACCTCCGGCGCATTGGGCTATACCATGCAGGTGGAGGAGGGAAATCACTATCTGATGACCCAGGAGGAGATCGAAAACAAAATTGCCACCTACACCGGCGGACGGGCCGCGGAAGAGGTGATCTTCGGGACAGCTTCCACCGGCGCGTCCAACGACATTGAGCAGGCCACCAAGCTGG
>CAYRDE010000034.1:0-17619 GCA_964422935.1 uncultured Oscillospiraceae bacterium
TCGCCGAAGCGGATCAGGGTCTTGTCCGGGAAGGACTTGAAGCCCTGCAATTCCAGTGATTTCAGATACACAGTAAAACCTCATATGAAAAGAGAATAATTCATCTTATTATATGCGAAAGGCGAACTAATTGCAAGGGTTTCTTTCCCGATGCCTTCCACATTTGTGTTGACGCAGGCCCGAAAAATCGGTATAATGACCATAAACGCAAAAGGAGGTCCTCCTATGAATCCACGTCAATCCCGCCCTCTGCTTCTGGAGCGCTGGGGCAGCTTCTTCTGTAGATTCTGGAAGGAGAGCAAGCTTCCCTTTCTTTCCTCCCTTATTTTTGGGCTTCTTGCCTACACCTTCGCCTTTACCAACAAGCTTGTCAACCACGACGAGGTCAATTCCCTGTTTATGAAGGGGGCCACGGTGGACTCCGGTCGGTGGGGACTGGGCTTTCTGGATGCCATTTTTCCCAATTTCTCCATGCCCTGGATTTACGGAATCTTCTCCCTGATCTTCATTGCCATCGCCATTTGCCTGATGATCCGGATTTTCTCCATCCGCAGCAGGCTCCTCCAGGTGCTGCTGAGCGGCTGCGTCATGGTGTTCCCCTCCCTCATCGGTCTGTTTGGGTACATGTTCACCAGCAGCTCCTTTGCCCTGTCCTTCCTGCTTGCCGTCCTTGCCGTGTGGCTTCTCCACCGGGACCCGAGAAAAGGCCTGATCCCGGCTCTGGGGTGTATGGTCTTCTCTCTGAGCATCTACCAGTCCTACATCTCCCTGGCGGCGGGGCTTCTGGTCCTGATTCTGATTCAGCGTCTCCTCCGGGGAGAGGAAATCCGGCCCGTCTTCCTCACAGGCCTGTATTACGTTGCTTTCCTGGTGGTTTCCCTGGGGGGATACTATCTTGCCACCCAGGTCTTTCTGAAGCTGCTCCATGTGGAAATGAACAGCTATGCCAGCGGCAATCTTAGCTTTCATCTGCTGTCCATTCCGGCAAACATCGGGGTAGCCTACCGGGAATTTTTCCGGTATTTTCTGGAGGGCGCCCGGGGCCTGCTGCCAACGGCTCTTTCCCGGCTTGCCGGTATCCTGGGCCTTACCGCCACGGTTCTCCTGCTGCTTCTGTGGGGCCTGGAGCGGAAAAAGCAGGATGCCCTCCGGTACGGTCTGCTTGCCCTTCTTATCGCCCTGCTGCCTCTGGCAATCAACTGCATGTACCTGTTCACCATCCCGGAATCCATCCACACCATGGTGCTGTACGGCTTTGTCTGCGTGTATCTTCTGTGCGCCATTGTGGGGGATGCTTGTCTTCCCCTGGATGGGAGCCGATGCCCGAAGGGGCTGCTGCTGGATGTGGTCACCCTGTCCATGGCGGCGACCATTCTCATAAACATCTACGTTGCCAACGCCGCCTATCTGAATCTCCATCTGCGCTACGAAAACGCCTGTTCCTTCTATACCTCCCTGTCCGCCCAGATCAAGTCCATGCCGGAATTTGGACCGGATACCAAGCTTGCCATCCTGGGCACCTATTCGGAGCCGGAATTCTACGGCGAGCATTTCTCCTGCCTGGAGGAGCTGACCGGGGTAAAGGGCTTCCTGCCGGATTCCTATTCCCGGGGAAAATTCCTGGAATACTATCTGGATTTCCCCATGCCCCTGGCGTCTGACGAGGAAGCCGCCGCAATTCTGGCCTCCCCGGAATATGCCGAAATGGCGGTCTATCCCTACTACGGCTCTGTCCGGCTCATTGGGGATACCATTGTGGTGAAGCTTTCCTGACTCCAAGTAGACGTAAAAGCGGCCCGGAGTACCCCTCCGGACCGCTGATTTTTTACTGTGCAAGCTCCTGGAACTTGACCACCACGGTATCCTCCACGATGGCGATGGAGCCCTCCGCGGGCCAGCAGGGCATGGCCTTCACCGTCTGCGTTTCCGCCAGAGCCTTTCCCCGTTCCTCGCTGACCAGGGGAAGCTTGTAGCCTACATAATTCTGGAACCAGCTTGCCCTGGAATACTGATTCAGCAGATAGGTGGTAAAGCCCCCGCCTACATAGTTGGCCTCCTCCTCCCAGTCGCTATTCAGCAGCGGGTCGTCAATGTCTCCCAGCAGCGCCCACTCCATATCCGGGGTGAAGCCCTCCGTCATGCGGACCTGGACCGTAATGCCATTGACATAGTTCTCAACCTGCCGGTTGCCGTAGTACACCGCCATGTAGTTGGTATTGTCATAATAGGCATAGGTGAAAATCAGGAACGCCACTCCTGCCGCCAATGCCCGTTTGCAGGCGGTGGAAAGGCCTTTAGCGGTTTCCCCCGCCGGCATTTTTTCCACCAGTACCAGAGGGGCAAAGCCCACGAACACAAAGCCGTAGACCATCAGGGTATAGATTCCCTCCTTTGGCACCATGACCAGGATAAAGTTCACCGCAATGGGAAACAGCAGGCACAGCACCAGCGTCGCCAGAATCTTTAAGGCGCTGCGGACCTTCTTTGCCAGAATGTAGAAGAGCATGGCAATGGTGACCCCGCCCAGATACAGGTAGGCAAGCTTCTGAATGCCCCGAATCGCCACGCCGCAGAAGTCCTGGAAGGGAATGTCGAGGAAGGTGTCAAAGGCCAGGAAAACCAGACCAGGCAGGCTTTTCAGCTCAATCTGCCCCATGGTGTCCAGGCCCTTATAGTCTCCCAGGCCCACACCGCTGACGGTCTCGGCAATCTTCTGGCACAGGAAATACACCGCCGCCGTCAAGACCAGGGCCAGGCAGTCGTAAAGTCCCCGTCGTATCAGGTCCCGGATGGTGGTCTCCTCCTCCAGGGACCGGGCAATCAGAGACAGCACGAACATGGAAATGGTCATGGGAATATAGGCCTGATAGATGCCCATGGACACCGCTCCGCAGAGGACAGAAAGGGGCAGGCCCAGCTTTGGGAACCGGCGGAGGCACCAGGCGGACAACACCGCAAGCAACACCCCGATGCCATACAGTGGTGCGGTGAACCGGAAAAACAGTGTGGCGGAAACCGTGGGGAACACCAGAAACAGCATCCCCATCAAGGCGGCGGAAACCCGGCTTTTGATTTCAAAGAAGGACACGGCAAACCCGGCGGAGACGGTCAGCAATGTCAGGAAGAACAGGCCGTTCAGGGTGGGCAGGTTGTAGCTCAGCCCCAGCTTCTCCAGAGGTCTTCCCAGGATTTCCAGGGCCCAGCGGCCCAGGGTCAGAGTGCCGCCAAAGCCTGCCGGCATACTGATAATATCGTCATAGTTGTGAACTGGCATTACCAGCACAAACAGATGCACCAAAAGTCCCGACAAAAAGGCGGCAATCACCGCGGTTCCCACCGGGCTTTTCCAGAAATTCCGATCCAGCGTTCTCATGTTCTCGACTCCTTATTGAAAATACGTTTCCTCGTCCCGGGCTTCTTCTGCCCCGGCGCACCGGTTTAAAAGCCGGTCTGTTTTCCACAGCAGCAGCTTTCCCATGCCCCGCCAGTAGCGTTTTGGGGGGATGGTGTTCCCCGGCTCCAGAAGATACTGCCGCAGCTTTCGTTTCAGCATACGGATGCTCTCCGGGGTGTTGCTGGGGTATTGGGACAGGTAAACCAGGGCGTTGATATAGTCCGTGTCAAACACCTTTTGCAGCTCCGGGCACTGTTCCGCGATTTTCTCCCGGCGCTTCGAAAGGGCGTCGATCCGGTCCAGGGATCGCTGGGCCGCGGCGGCGGGAGAGAGCATAACCGAGGATGCCCGGCGGCGGTAGTTATAGACGATGGTATTGTCACAGACCACCCGGTCTGCCTGGAGGAAGCCCTGATAGGTAAAGTATTCGTCGTCGATCTTGTGGCCTTCCTCAAAGAACACCCCGTCAAACAGGCGACGCTTGTAAAGCTTATTCCACAGCAGTGCCCCGCTCCAGTGCTCGGTATAGCGGATCAGATATTCCCTGCCGGTCATGGTCCGACGCTCCGGGTAGAGGATCTGCGCCTCTGTCCGGTTCCGGTACACATCCCGGAAGGAAAATTCTCCGGCGTCCGCCCCGGTAGAGCGGAGGGCTTCCCACATATAGCGGTAGGCTCCCGGCTCCAGGAAGTCGTCGCTGTCCACGAAGCTTAAATAGTCCCCTGTGGCAACGGCAAGGCCCGTGTTCTTCGCCGCCGCCGCCCCGCCGTTCTGCCGGTGGATCACCCGGATGCGGTGATCCTTCCGGGCAAAGGCGTCGCAGATGTCCCCGGAGGGGTCGGTGGAGCCGTCGTCAATGAGGATCACCTCCAGGCTTTCGTAGTCCTGGGACAGGATACTCTCCAGAGATGCCGGCAAATATTGGGCCACATTGTATACCGGTACAATCACAGAGATTACATCATTCATGGCGTTTCCCCTTGTTATACAGCCACCAGAAGGGCTTTACGGGATAGGCCTTTTCGTAGAACCACAGGCGATCCTCACTTATCGGGAACAGCCCGGTTTTTCTTCCCATTTTCAGGCCCCAGCGCAGCTTCCTTCGCAGTTCCCGGGCGTAAGAAGCGTACTTTGGGTCTTCCAGGGCCTCCCCCAACTGGGTGTCTGCCGTGTAGATATACTGCTCCACCGCTTTCCGAAGCAGCCCCGGATGGTTTTCCCTTTGGGAAAAGGCGATCTGCTGCTCCACCCCTTCCAGCACATGCATGCGCCGGGGGTCCCACTTAGACCGGGTAATCCCGGCGTCGTTCTGAAAATACCCGTACAAAGGCGCATTCAGCACCGCCGCCTTCCCCGCCTGATACACTGCCAGGTAGGTGGTAAATTCGTCCTCGTGGAGCTTTCCCACGGGATAGCGGAGACTTTCAAACAGGGAGCGGTCATACAGCTTATTCCAGGCCACCATGGTCATGCCGCCGTGGATTTCTTCACTGCAATAGTAATCTTCCGCCGCCATGACATGGGGCTGCTCCGGCTCCGGCCTGGGAAGCGCTTCCCCCCGGGTCCGGGCAATGCCGCATACGCTGAGGGCGCAGCCGGTTTCTCTTACCGCGTCATATAGCCGCTGTAAATACTCCGGCGCGATATAATCGTCGCTGTCCACAAAGGCCAGATAGGGGCTGTCGCTATGGGCAAAGACCCAGTCGATGCCGGAATTTCGGGCAGCGGACAGGCCACCGTTTTCCTGATGAATCACATGCACCCGGCTGTCCCGGAGAGCGTAGCTTTCGCAGATTTCCCCGCAGGAATCCGGACTGCCGTCGTCCACCAGAATCACTTCAAAGTCCCGGAAGGTCTGGTCTAAAATGCTGTACACGCACCGCCTCAGGTACGCTTCCACCTTATAGACCGGAACAATGACGCTGATTTTGGGCATGGATTTTCCCCCCTTACCGTTTTATCAGGGATTTCAGCTTTTCGTAGCCTTTCTCTCCCAACAGAGCGTGTCCGATTCGGACACGGTTTTCACTTCGCTTTTCTCTCTTTTGCCGCAGACGCTCGGCCTGAATCTCCTCCATCTCCTCCTGGGTGTGCCAAGAGGCGGCAAACCAGTGGATCACCACGGTTTTCCGGGTTCTGTGGAGCTTCTCCGTATCAAAGTCCACGGGGCAGAAGAATTCTCTTGGGTAGATGGCAAAGCCCTGAATCTCCTGGAAGGTATCCTTAGGCCGGAAGCCGTAGGTTTCGCACAGGGAGGTCAGCACCTCTACGTTGGTGGTGATGTTCTCCGTGCCATCCTCGTTATAATAGCTGGCGGTATCGTAGTAGCTCAGAAATTCCCGGAACAGGGGGAAGTCCTTTTCACAGGCAAGCAGCCCCGTCTGGATTCTGTCCGGACTTTCCAGGCCGGCAAAGGCCCGGTGATGGAGGAAGGGGGTAAAGGGCTTTACCACCTCCACATCCGTATCCATGTAAATGCCCCCTTCCTCCGTCAGGGCCTTCAGGCGCACATAGTCCGTGACGAAGGCCCACCGGCCCGCTTCATAGGCCTGCCGGACATAGGCGGGGGCGGTGGTGAGGTCGAAATTACTTTCGTTCCACTCCCGGATTTCATAATCCGGGCAGAACCTCTGCCAGCTTTTCAGGCACTTCTGGGCCAGCGGGGGCTTGGGCTTCCCGCCAAACCAGCAGTAGTGCAGTATCTTTGGAATGGACATGGCCTTTCTCCCTTCAAAATTTTGAGGCGAGCTTCCGGATCAGACCCCGGAGGCCCCCCTCCCGGACCGTCCGCACCGCCCCCTCCAGGGGCCAGTACAGTGGCATCAGCTTTGGGTGCATGGCGTCCAGGAGCAGCTCGGATTGGGCCTTGGTCAGGGGAAAGCCTTCCTGCCGGAAGAGCCTTCCCACCCCTTTCTTCACTTCCCGGGCCTTTTGGGCGTCCTTTTGCTCCCAGCGCAAACGTCGGTAGCTTCCCGCCGCCGCTTCCACATACAGCGCCGTAAACCGACCCACCAGGGCTTCATACCCCAGCTCCCGGTAAAAGTGAAGAATGCTGGTCAAGGCCCAGAGATAGTCCAGCTTTTTGTGGCTAAAGGCGCTTTGGGTGGTGCTGACGGGGTTGGTTCGGTAGAAGTACAGCGCTTCCTCCGTCACCGCCAGGGTTTTTCCCTGGCAGATCCACCGGCATACCGCCTCGTTATCCTCGTACACCCGGCCCGGGCAAAAGGGATAGCTTGCCACCAGCGCCTTGGGGAGCAGCTTGGCGCAGGCCACCCAGCCGGGGTATTCCCCCCGGTCAAACAGGCTTACCAGGGTTTCTTCATCCATAGTTTGGACGGTAAAAGATACCTCTCGCTCCCGGAAAAAGTCCCGGGGAAGCTGGGGTGCCTCCCACATCCGGCACATGCTGAGGGCGGCCCTTCCTTCCTTCACCGGGTGGTATAACGTCTCCACCATTTTCGGGTGGATTAAATCGTCGCTGTCCACAAAGCAGACCCATTCCCCCTTCGCCTGGGAGAGGGCATGGTTCCGGGCCGCCGCCTGGCCCTGATTCTCCTGATGAATCACCCGTATCCGGCTGTCCCGGAGAGCGTAGCTTTCGCAGATTTCCCCACACCGGTCGGGACTGCCGTCATCCACCAGAATCACTTCAAAGTCCTGGAAGGTCTGATTCAAAATACTGTCGATGCAGGCGGGGAGATAGTCTTCCGCCCGGTACACCGGCACAATGATACTGATTTTAGCCATGGCGCGCTTCCTTCTTTTCCAGCCACAGGCGGTACAGCCGGGTCCTCAGGGGACTGACCCGCTCCAGAAGATCATAGTCGCACCAGAAGTCAATATACCCTTTCTTCCAGGCTCTGCGGATCAGGGAGCGGACCCTTTTTTCCATCCCCCGGATCACATCCCGCAGTTCCCGGGCATTGGGGGCGGCGTCCGCCGCCGCGAATTGGTTCTTGGCGCTGTCAATATATTCCCGGTAGCGGAAGCGGACCAGGTCCTCTTCTCCCCGGGCTTCAAAATAGGCAATCTGCTGCTCATAGGCCTCCCAGGCGTCCAGCCGCTTGGGCTGCCAGGTCTTCTTGGAGATCCCGGCGGGGTTGATAAAATAGGCGTAGAGAGCCGCCGGAATCACGGCAAGCTTCTCCTGGGCAAACAGAAGCTGATAGGTCAGAAACTCGTCCTCAATATACTTTCCGGGGGGATACCGCTTTCCCGCAAAGACGCTTCTGTGGCAGAGCTTCCCCCAGCACACCGTGGCGTTGACAAAATGCTGCCGGTAAAAGTCTCTGGGGGTCCAGAGCACCGGCTCCAGAAGGGCCGTTTCCATCTCCGGGTCCGCCCCTGTGGTCTCCTGATAGCCGCAGATGCCGATGCGGGCGCCGAGCTCCTCATTGGCTTTCAGCAGCCGCTCCAAGGTTTCCGGGTGAATCCAGTCGTCATTGTCGTGGAAGAAAATCCAATCGCTGTCGCTGTTCGCGTAGACCCAGTCCAGGCCCGTATTCCGGGCGACGCAGACGCCGGCGTTTTCCTTGTGAATCACATGGACCCGGCTGTCCTTCTGAGCGTAGCCGTCACAGATGGCCCCGCATTCGTCGGGACTGCCGTCGTCCACCAGAATCAGCTCCAGGTCGGAGTGGGTCTGGTTCAGGATGCCATCAATGCACCTGGGCAGATATTGGGGCATTTTATAGACCGCCACAATCACACTGATTTTCGCCATGGATTTCCTCCTGTCAGGTCTTCTCCATCAGGGAGAGGAACATTTCCTCAATCTCCCCCACCATCCGCTTTCCGTCAAAGTAGGCGCTCCGTCGCTGGGCCGCCGCCTTGCAGGAAGCATAAAAGCCGTCGTCTGTCAGCAGCTTCTTTACGGCTGCTTCCAGGTCTTCGATCTCGTTTTCCGTAATCAGGCCGCAGCTCTCTTCCCCGAAGACCTCCCCCACCGAGGGGATGGGGGCCACCATGGGTACTCCCAGGCACAGAGCCTCCATGGCAATCACCGGAAGCCCCTCCGTAAAGGAGGTGCTGACCACAAATTTTGCCGCCTTCATGTAAGGGTAGGGGTTTTCCTGATACCCTGCCATGGTCACGGTGTCTTCGATTCTCAATGCCGCAATCAGCCGGGTCAGGTAGTCTCGTTCCGGGCCGTCTCCCACGATCACCAGCCGGTGGCGGATGCCCTGGTCCAGCAGATGGCGGTGGATCACCAGCAGCCGCTCAAAGCCCTTCTCCGGAGCCAGCCGTCCCACGGCGCACAGCACCGGCCCCTCCCCGGGCAGGGTCAGGGGCTGGCAGGCAAGGCTGCGGACCTCCTCGCTATTGAGGGGGTTATAGTGCATTTCCACCCCGTCTGTCCGACCGCTCAGCTCCCGGAAGGCGGTCACCGCCGCCTGGGAAACGCAGACGATCCGGTCAAACCGGTTGAGTCTCGCCTGCTCCTCCACCGCTTCCTTGTGGTACACCGGATTGGTCCCCGGGTCCCCGTGGATGAACTTCACGGTCTTTACTCCCTTGGGGAAGCTGATCTCCGGGAAGCACCAGGCGGAGTAGTCCACCGCAATGTCCTGTCCCGGGCAGCAGATGTCCAGCAGTCCCTTTCCTTCCTGTTTCAAGGCCCTGCGAACCAGCAGCTTCTTCCGGAAATTCCCCAGCTTTTTGATGGGGTTCCAGGTGGGCTGGCGGCAGGAATAGTCATAGAGAATCCGGATGCCCGCGTCCCGGAACTTCTGCTCCCAGGCCCCGCCGGGCTGCTGCACAAATACCGATACTTCGAATTTCTCCCGGTCCAGCAGGTTCACCAGGTCATATAAGGCCCGCTCTGCCCCGCCGCAGACCAGCGCATAGTGGATGAATACCACCTTAATTTTCTTCATACCCTCACTCCTGCCCGCTCAGGGGCTGCACCACCGCGTCGGGAAAGCGGATGTGGCCCCAGTTGGAGTGGTTCCACACCACCGCTTCCGGCTCCTGCAATTCAAACAGGAAGGCGGGCAGCAGCAGCTCCTGGTCGAAGCTGTTGCCGAAATCGTCCTTCTCAAACAGCACCATGTCCACCCGGTATTTTCCGCCTACCAGGCCGCTGGGGCAGACCTCCATCTGAAACTCCCGCCTGTCTCCCGGCTGGAAGGCCCCCAGGGACACATCCGGCATGGTGCCCACGGGGGTTTCGTCACTGTAGCGCAGCTCAAACCGGAAGTGCAGGTCCTGATATTCCCGCTTTGTCTCCACCCGAATGTGGAACCGGATGGGCTCCCCGGATGCATAGATGGCCCGGTCCTTTTGTAACAGCTTTAAATAAGTGATCCGGGCCGTGCCGGGGGTATAGGGGGAGCGGTTGGGGGTCTCCCGGAGGTCAAACTCCGTCCGGCCCTCGCTGCTGCGGTCATAGAGGTTCTGGGAATAAATGGAAATGGCCTCCTCCACGTCTCCGTTGAAGATGATTTTGCCCTTGTCCAGCACAATGCACCGGTCGCACAGCCGACGGATGGTATTCATATTGTGGGAAACGTAGAGGACGGTCCGGCCCTGAACCGTGGCGGCAGAGCGCATCTTGTCCAGGCACTTCTTCTGGAAGGCCATGTCGCCCACCGCCAGCACCTCGTCCATAATCATAATCTCACTGTCCAGGTGGGCCGCCACGGAGAAGGCCAGCTTGACAAACATGCCGGAGGAATAGCGCTTGACCGGGGTGTCGATGAACTCCCGGACCTCGGAAAAGTCGATGATCTCCTCCATCTTCTCGTCGATCTCCGCCTTGGTCATGCCGAGAATCGCCCCGTTCATGTAGACGTTTTCCCGGCCCGTCATCTCTCCGTTGAAGCCGGTGCCCACCTCCAGCATGGAGGTGACCCGTCCGTAGATGTCGATTTCTCCCTCGGTGGGGGCGGTGACCCGGCTGAGAAGCTTCAGCATGGTGCTTTTTCCCGCGCCGTTGCCGCCGATGATGCCCAGGGCCTCCCCCTGGTAGACCGTTAAATCAATGCCGTTGAGGGCCATGAAGGTCTTGCCCACCAGCCGCTGGTCCATGCCGATGGGCACGTTGGGGTCTTCCTTCCCCCGGACTCTGGCCCACCAGCTTTGCAGCTCCTCATTTAAGGTAGCCCCGCCGATCTGGCCCAGCTTATAGCGCTTTTTGACCCCGGACAGCCGGATGGCCACCGGGCGCTTTCTTGTGATGGTTTCCATTGGCAGCCCCTCCTTACACCGTATCCATAAAGGTCCGCTCTACCCGGTTGAAAATCAGGATGCCCAGGAACGCAACCCCCAGGGTCACCACCCAGGACAGGGCGTACCAGACAAAGTTCAGCGTTCCCTGGCCCACCAGGGCGTAGCGCATCAGCTCCACGGAGGCGGTCACCGGGTTGACCCACAGCAGATTCTTGATCCAGCCATCTGCCAGCTCCGACAGGGGATACACCACCGGCGTAATATACATCCACAATGAGACGCCAAAGTCCACCAGAATGGACAGGTCCCGGTATTTTGTGGTCAGGCTGGAGATGATGATGCCGCAGCCCATGCCCAAAATGCCCAGATGAATCAGCTCCACGGGGATCATTAGCCACCACAGCCAGTGGGGGTGGACCCGTCCCACAATCAGGTAATACCCCAGCAGAATCAGCACCAGAATCATCTGGATGCCGAACCGGATCACCGTGGAAAATATATTGGCCACCGGGGTTGTCAGCCTCGGAAAATATACCTTGCCGAAGACATAGGCGTTGTCCGTAAAGGTTCTGGCATTGCTGGTCAGGCAGGTGGCAAAGTAGGCCCACACGGCGTTGCCGCAGAGATAGAACAGGAACGTCGGCACCCCTTCCGTCCCAATGCCCGCAATGCCGCCGAAGACGAAGGCATGGATAAAGCTGCTGATGGCAGGGGTAATGAACAGCCAGGCGGGGCCCAGAATGGTCTGCTTATACGATACCGTAAAATCCCGCTTGACAAACAGGGCAATCAGGTCCCGGTACTGCCAGACCTCCTTGAGATTCAGCTCCAAAAGCCGGTGCTTTGCCGAGATATGGGTGTGATAGGGGGACGAATTAGCCATTTTTGTTCCTCTTTCCTCGAATGAATTGGATCAATCCGTGGAGCCGCTTCATCGGCTCCACCAGCCATAGGGGCATATCGATATATTCCGCAATCTGGGCGTTGGTACACCTCGACATGGCGTCGCAGGTGAAGCCGTACCACATGCCCAGCCTCATTTTTAACGGATAGTGGAAGTATTCCGCCTTCTGCCGGAAGAACAGAGCCGTACCCCGGGGATTGTCCAGGAACACCTGATACCCTGCCCTGGTCAGGCCGTCGGGCTTATACTCCCAAATCCAGATGATGTCGTTATAATAGCGCATTTTGTAGCCGTCATGGGCCATCCGGTCCCAGGTGACCGCTTCGGTCATAAACTTCTCCCCGGGAAATTCCGGGTAGAGGTAGTTTTTATGGATGTCGGTATAGAAGATAAAGGCCCGCTCTCCGTCCACCTGGTCGTACCGGTCAAAGGCGGTGCCGTCCAGATAGCCCCCCGGAAAGAGACGGTTGGGGGTTTCCCGGGGATTTATGCCACGGTTTCCCACGAAGCCGCAGTAGCTGCCGTCCTGAGGAAGCTCCCCGTCCCACTTGATCACCTTTTCCAAAGCGTCGTCGGTGAGGTAGTCGTCGGAGTCCACGGTGAAGAACATTCTCCCCCGGGCTTCCTTGAGCCCACGGTTGATGGCCCGGCATTTGCCCCCGTTTTCCTGCCTGAGATACCGGATGGGAAAGGGGTTTTCTTCCCTGGCCCAGGCCGCAAACAGATCCTTCGTATCGTCGGAGGAGCCGTCGTCCACCACCAGCCACTCGAAGTTCTGATAGCTCTGGCGCTGCAGGGACCGGTACAGGTTTTCCAAAATATAGGCCCGGTTATAGGTGGGCGTAAACACTGTGATGGGATAGGCGTATTCCATGTTCCGCCCTCCTTATTTCAGAATGTGCAGGTTTTCCAAAAGGTTCAATGCCCTTGCCGTCCCCTTCAGGCTGGCCCCGGCGCACCGGAGCAGCACCCGCCGCCTTTGGCTACCCTCCGCCTCCAGGGGAATGGGCTTGAGGGCGGACAGGGCCTCAAGCAAAAAGGCCTCCGCCTGCTGCCGCTCCCCGCCCCTCAGGCTCCGCAGGGTGCCCTGCATCCCATACAGGCAGCTCATCAGAAGATCATTCTTCGCCTGGGAAGTAAGCTCCGGCATGGCTTCCTCCAGAAAGATAAGCCGCTGCTGCTTGGCCCGGATGCCCTCCAGCCGTTTCAGGGAATAGGGCTTGTGCATGGCGCTGCCGGGCTGCTGCCGGTAGGCATACATCCGGGCGCTGGTATGGGCCAGACGCCGGGAGGCACCGATGGCCCGGTAGGTAAAGTCCTCGTCGTCGATCAGGTTCCCCACCGGGAACCGGACCCCCTCCAGAACCCGGCGGCGGTAGAGCTTATTGGGGGGCGTCTGGCAGAACCGGGTGTCCGCAATGTGCATCGCCATGGCTTCCTTTGCCGGATAGGTGTGCACCTCTCCCTGGGCGCCGTCCTCCAGGGGGCAGTCGTCATCCTCGGTTTCCAGAATCTCGCATTCGGCAATGTCCACGTCCCCCTCCATAAGACTGTAGAGGACTTCGTACATCTGGGGGCTTAGGTAGTCATCGCTGTCCACAAAGCCGATCAGCTCCCCCTTCGCCGCATCCAGGGCCGCGTTCCGGGCCGCCCCCGCTCCCCGGTTTTCCTGGTGGAGCACCCGGATACGGCTGTCCCTTTCCGCCCAGCGGTCACAGATTTCCCCGCTGTGGTCCGGGGAGCCGTCGTCCACCAGCAGAATTTCCAGATTCCGATAGGTCTGGGCAGTGAGGGATTCCAGACACCGGTTAAGATAGGCTTCCACCTTGTATACCGGGACAACTACGCTGAGCAAAGGTTCCATGGGGGCCATTCCTTTCTAGTGCTGCTCCTCCCGCTGGAAGAGCTTCACATACAGCCGGTAGGCAATGCGGAAGCTCCAGGGGGCGTCGCAGATCATATTGGCAAGAATCTTATTTCGTGTCGAAAGCAGGGAGAAGTTCATCCGCCGCTCCTGGAGCAGGGTGCGGACCCGGGTCCGGTATTCGTCGTACTGCCTGTCCATATGCAGCGACAGCTGCGCATAGGCAAAGAGGCAGTTGCGCATCATAGACACCAGGGCATCCCCCCACAGGGACGGCTCACAGTGTTTGAGAATCTTCTGCCGCACCCGGATGGGGTCAAAGAGACTGTGCTCATTGAGCTGATTGTAGGACGCGGACCCGGCTCTGAGGATGTAGTGATAGGGGCAGATGTCCTCATACACCGCCGCCCGGACCCGGGAGAACAGGTAGTAATTCATCAGCAGGTCTTCGTTATTTTTGATCTCCGGGTCCATCCACTTATCCAGCCCGTCAAACAGCCACCAGCGAAACAGCTTGGTACAGAGGCTACTTTCCACCCGGCTGCCGTCCATCAAATCCATCAGGGCCGACAGCCGGTCCTGGGGCTTAAACAGACCCGTGTTGTGGACATATTCAATCCTGCCGTCGGGGAACCGGACCTGATGCCCGCAGTGGGCAATGTCCGCCCCCACCTCCAGGGCGTTCTTCATCAGATGGGCGTACATATCCGGCTCCACTTCATCGTCCGCGTCCATGAAGCCGATCCAGCCTCCGTCCGCCTCCGCCACGCCCCGAAGCCGGGCGGCGGTGACCCCGGCGTTCTCCTGGTGGATCACCTTCACCCAGCTGTGATCCCGGGCGTAGGCTTCCAGGATTTCCCTGGTATCGTCGGTGGAGCCGTCGTTGACCACAATGGCCTCCAGGTTGGGATAGGTCTGACTTCCCAGGCTGTCCAGACAGCGGGTAATCCACCGTCCCGTATTATAGGCCGGAACCACCACAGAGATTTTTGTGTCTTCCATCCGCTCCTCCTAACTGGTATAAATTTCCAGATATCGTCTGCCCATGGTCTGGGCAGAGAACCGGTCAGCGGCCTGTTTTGCCGCCTGACCGAATTGTTCCCGGAGGGCCTGGTCCCGGATCAGCTTCCCGCAGGCCTCCGCCACCGCTTCCTCCTCACAGGGAACGGTGAAGCCCTCCTTATTGTTTTGCAGCATATCGGGCACCCCGCCTACGGCGGTAGCTACAATGGGCACTCCCGTGCCCATGGCCTCGATCAGAGTCATGGGCATGCCCTCATACTTAGACGGCAGCAGGAACAGGTCCGCCTTTTGCAGATACGGATAGACATTCTCCTGGCTGCCCAGGAAACTTACCTTCTCCCGGATGCCCAAATCATCCGCAAACTGCTCCATCCGGGGCCGCAGGGTTCCGTCTCCGATCAGCTCCAGACGAAGCCTCTCGTCCTCCCGGGAAAGCTTCTCAAAGACCCGCAGCAGCAGCTCATGGTTCTTCTGCTCGTTGAACCGCCCGATGTGCAGGATGCGGAAGGTATCCCCCACGCCGTAAGTTTCCTTTGGCAGGCACCGGCTCAGGTCCACCCCGTTGTAGGCAATGGGCGCCTGCTCCCGGGGCAGGCCGTAGAAGGCTGCGATGGAGCTTTGGACCTCCGGGCTGAGAGCCACCGGCACCGACCAGCCCCGGCGGAAGTAAAAGCCGTTGATTGCCTTCTGGGCCTTGCCCTCCGCCTCCTTGTCCGCCACATTGTGGACGGTGTGGACGCATTTTTTGACCCCTGCCAGCCTTGCCGCCGCCACCGCGTATTTGATCACGTCCAGATGGGTGTGGACCACATCCGGCTTCTCTTCTTTCATCACCCTGGTGAGCTTGGGCACCATGGACAGATCCAGCCCTAACTTCTTATCCAGGTAGCGAATCTTTACCCCGGCCCGTTCCATGCGGTAGGAAATGGGGGTTCGCTCATCGTAGAGGCTGACCACCGTCACCTGCTGGCCCTGGGAAAGGAGGGCATAGCACAGGTTCTCGCACATGGTCTCCGCCCCGCCGAAGCAGAAATAGGGAATGACCTGCAAAATCTTCATGGCTTTCTCCCCCACTGATAGCACCCGGCTATGGCCCGTTTGTACCCTTCGGCGTCGTTCATCCGCCGGAACTTTTCCAGCGCCTTTTCGGAAAGGCTTTGGCGGAACTCTTCGTCTTCAAAAATCCGCAGCAGGCTTTTTTCAAGCTCCCCGTCCGTCTGTCCCAGGCAGCCGGTGACATCCGGGTCGATCAGGTCTGTCATGCCGTCGGAGGGGGTGCTGACCACCGGGGTGCCCAGGGCCATGGCCTCCAGGGCGCACATGGGCGTCCCCTCCCACCGGGAGGTCAGAATCATGGCCTTGCTGTCGTGAATCATCCGGATGGGGTTGGGCTGGAAGCCCAGGAAGTGGACGTTCCCGTTGAGGTTCAGCTCAGCGCACAGCGCCTTCACCTCTTCCTCCAGCTCTCCGGCGCCTACGATGGCGACCTTCAGGTCCGGCTTTTGTTCCTTTAACCGGGCGCACAGCCGGATTAACCGCTGGGGGTCCTTCTGGTAGGTCAACCGCCCCACAAAGATCATGTCGTAGTCGTAGGTATTTTCATCCTCGGAAAGCTTCCGGAAGATTTCCTCGGTGTCGATGATATTATACAGGACGCTGCTCTTCTTCGCGAAGAGCCTGTGGAACAGATACCCCTCATAGGAGCTGTTCGACACCCACAGAATCTGCTTTGCCCGGGCCCCTGCCAGCAGATAGGCCAGGGATTTGAGGCTCAGGCCCCGGGCGTCATAGGCGTTGTTGTGAATGTGGGAGATCACCGGAATCTTCCCGCAGCACAGGGCGGATACGAAGCTGGCCCGCATATCGTGGGCGTGGAGCAGGTCAGGCTTCTCCGCCCGGATCACCCGCTTTAGCTCCCCGGAAGTCAGCTTTTCCATGGGCAGGAAGGTCACACCCTGCTGCCGTAACATCATCCGGATGTTCTCGCTGTCGGGGCTACAGTAGACCATCTCCACATCCGTATCCCGGAAGGCGTGGATGATCTGGCAGACCACCTTCTCCGCCCCGGTAAACTCTCTGGAATTTAAAACGTGCATTACCTTCATGGTCTTTCCCCCTTGCGCTCCTCTTCCAGATGTGCCGCCATCTCCCCCATGTTCCGGCTTTCCATGCCGTAGGCTTCCTTCAGCTGGGCGTAGTAGCGGAAAATTTCCTCCAGCTGGCGAAGGTGCTCCTCCGTCCGGACGCCGATGTTGTGGGGATGCCACCACAGGTGGAAGGTCAGGCCCTGTTTCGCCGCGTGAAGCATCTGCTTTTTGATGCGGTGGAGCTTTAACCCCTCCAGGAAATAAAGTGGTTTCAAGATGGGCTTATACATCCGGGACCCGGTCAGGTTCCAGATGCCCGCCTCCTTCTTTGGGACGTACCCGCCCTGACCGGTCAGGGGCAGATACACGTCCAGGAGCCGCAGGAGCCGCAGCAGAGGCCGGAAATGGATTTTCTCGTGTATCCAGTCGTTCTCCTCGTCCCGGTAGGCAGTGAAGCCCTGGGTCTCCAGGACCCTGGTATAGCCCTCCTCGCACTGGTTCCGGGGGAGAATCACGCTGTGCAGGTCGAAGCCGTGAGTCTGGGCAATGGCCCTTGCCGCTTTTATATCCGCGGCGAATTCCTCCACGCTCTGGCCCTTTTCCCGGCAGTAGTAGTGAGAAAAGGTATGGCTTCCGATCTCCTGACCCGGGGCGGCGGCGATTTGCCCCAGCAGGGAGGGAGCGTAGAAGCAGGGGGCTTCCGCCTCATTGTCCCCGATGCCGGGGAAATAATTGTAGGGGCTTAAATTGGGCTTTTCATAGCCGGGCTTTAATTCCGGAAAGAAGGACATGAGCTCCTCCCGGCTCTCCCCAAACAGGAAGCCCACTGCCCCCCAGGTGGCGTGGATACCGTATTTTTGGAACAGGTCCAGAAGCTTCGGGATGGCTTTTCTGCCTCCCAGCACATGGTCTTCATACTCTTTCAGGGGGCACACATCCAGCATTCCCCAGAACAGCTCAAAGTCCAGCGATACAATCAGGGTTCCTCCCATGGGCGTCCCCTCCTTTTTCTTTTCAGCTTGGTTGCCCTCTCCGTCACGGCTTACGCCGTGCCACCTCCCCCAAAGGGGGAGGCAAGGGGGTTTCCAAAAGGTTTTAGAGCGCTAAAGACATGGAACCACGCCCTTGGCTCTCCCTTTGGGAGAGCTGGCTCGCGAAGCGAGACTGAGAGGGCTTC
>CAYRDE010000035.1:0-17419 GCA_964422935.1 uncultured Oscillospiraceae bacterium
CTGGCGGTGTGTACGAAAAAATCCTTCATCACCCCTACAGCCAGCATGACGGTGCATCCGGTGCGGATGACGGGACTGGTGGTGGGAGCCCCTCAGACCTTCCGTTACTTCCATCGGATTCAGGAGCAGATCGCCGACTTTGTAACAGCCAACTCCAAAATCTCACGGGAGGATTTTGAAGCGTATATGATGGCCACAGGGGAGATGGCGACCGATGTGGGCACCATTCTCTATGGCAAGGAAGCAGTGGCCTCCGGCCTGATCGACAGACTGGGAGGTCTCAGCGACGCCCTGGCTGCCCTCCACAAAATGATCGAGCGTCAGAAGAAGTAATTTTCCCGTCTGTCCCTCCTGAAAAAAAGACTGGAAATCTTAGTACAGATATGGTATTATAAGATGTAAAGCTTTGTAAAGGAGGGACAGACTTGGATTTAAATTGGGTACAAAGCATTTTATATGGACTCGTGACAGGGCTTACGAATATCCTGCCTGTCTCCGATGCTGCGCATAAAGTCTTAATGCTCAAGTTCTTCGGCGTTAAGGGGAATATGGAGGGCATGGACCTGCTGATTCATCTGGGAATTTTAGGGGGACTTTATTTCTGTAACCAAAGCCAGTTCGTCCGGTTCTCCCGGGCCAGAGCCCTGGCACGGGTGCCCAAACGGCGCAGAAGACGCCCCCTGGACACCAGAAGCCTGATGGACATCAGCATGCTGAAAACCATGCTGATTCCGGTTATTATCGCCCTGATCCTGTACCAGCATGCCAGGCAGTTGCAGGAGCGGCTTCCTATGCTGGCACTGTTTCTGCTGATAAACGGCCTGATTATCTATTTGCCCCAGTTTTTCCCCACCAGCAACCGGGACGCCCGGACCCTTACGCCCATAGAGGGCCTGCTCATGGGACTGGGCGGCGGTATATCGGTGCTGCCCGGAATCTCTTCTCTGGGCGCGGCGACCTCTATCGGCTCCATCTGCGGCGTGGAAAAGAGCTACAGCCTGAACATGGCCCTGCTGATGCACATGGGAATCACCCTGGGTATGGCGGTGTATGACATCCTGGCGATTTCCGCCGTTGGCCTGGGGGCCATGACGCTGGCTGTGTTCCTGCGGTACTTCGTGACAGGTCTGGTTGCCTGTGGTAGTACGATTTTAGCCGTTCAGCTTATGCGGTATCTGGCTGCCAATCATAGCTACAGCCTTTTTGCGCTCTACAGCTTTGGGCTGGCTATGTTCACCTTTATTTTAAATCTGATTGCGTAAGGAGGGATACCATGGCGGAGAAGAAACATACCAGCAAAGCGGAACAACGGGTCAATGAAACCAAAAAGAAGGTTTCTTCCACTGGTACAGCCTCAAAACCGAAGAAAAAACCCGCTCCGGCAAAAAAGAATCCCGCAGTAAAAACGGAGTATGAAAACCCCATTTCCTCCAACTTTATTGTGGCCTTTCTCAGCATTGCTCTGTTCGTTCTGTTTGTTATCATTGCCATCAATCCGGACGGTGTACTGCTGCGTTTTGTCAAGTCCATTATCCTCGGACTTCTGGGACAGGCCGGATTTTATTTTGCCATTCCGTGTTTTTTATACCTGTTTGTGATCCATACCTTTGGACGGAAATCTTTCGTAAGAATGCGCAGCGCCTGCGTAATTGCCTTTGCATTCTTCAGTGGAATGCTGTTCCACCTGATTGTGGAGGGCGGAGATATCCCACAGGGCCTTGACGCCTTTGGAAGGCTCTATTCCGGTGGTATGGAGGGGACCACAGGCGGCGTCCTCTGCGGCGGCGCGGCAATTTTACTGCGGTGGATCTGCGGAAAAACCCTGGCCTATCTGATCTGCGGTATCGGTGCAGTCCTCACCCTTTTGGGGGCCATGCAGATCACTTTGCCCAGCATTATCCGCGCCATTGCCAACCGTCCCCGGGACGACTGGGAGGAGGACGAGGAAGAGGACTACATAGAGCCTGCTGCCATTGTTGTCAATCACCTTGCCAATAAGCAGATCGAGCATAAGCGCCAGCGCAGGGAGCAGGAGGAACTGGCCCGCCAAAGGGCGGCTATGCCGCCGGAGGCTCTCCGGGAAGAAACGCCACCCCGCCCACCTGTGAAGCAGACAAAGCAGGAGACAGTGAAGGAAGCGCCTGTGCCCCAGGACACCGTAAAGCATGTCCCGGGAAAAGGCGCCGCGTTTATGAGCCGCGTGGATATGGATATTGGCGCGCCTTTGGCGGGAACCGCGTCCTATGTCCGGGAGGATATTCCCTCTGTCTTTGACGAGCCGGTGGTAAAACCGGACCATCCCAGGGAAGCCGAGCCTGCACAGCCGGAGTTCCCTTCCCGAATGCCGGAACTGGACGTGCAGAAGCCCATCCCGCCGGCGCCTAAGCCGGAGCCGCTCCCAAAAGCGCCTGAGAAAGCGCCGGCGGAGCGGGATAGCGGAAAGGTTACCGCCAAAGATACAGTATCCTCTGCAAAGCAGGTGGCGGCGGAAATCGCCGTAACCCAGAGTATTCCCCAAACCGAATATTGCTACCCGCCCATTGAACTGCTGAATAACCCCATCCGGGGCAGTGCGGACGGTACAGAGGAAATGCGGGAAAATTCCCGCCGCCTCAATGAAACCCTGGCAAGCTTCAATATTGACGCGCACATCATCAACGTGACCCGGGGTCCCAGCGTTACCCGGTATGAGGTGGAGCTGGACAAGGGTGTTCGCCTGAATAAGCTGACGGGCTGTGCTGATGACATTGCCTTGAGTCTGGGAGCTTCCGGCGTCCGGATTGCTGCCGTGCCGGGTAAAATCTCCGTGGTGGGTATTGAAGTACCCAACCGGACGGTGACCAATGTTTCCCTTCGGGAGGTCATTGATTCCAACGAATTCAAGAAGGCAAAATCCAAGACCTCTATTTCTTTGGGCAAGAGCATCGATGGTAACTGCGTTGTGGGTAATATTGCAAAGATGCCCCACCTGCTGATTGCCGGTACAACCGGCTCCGGTAAGTCGGTGTGTATGAACTCCATTATCATCAGTCTGCTGTATAAGTCCGGTCCTGAGGATGTAAAGCTCATCATGGTGGACCCCAAAATGGTGGAACTGGGCATTTATAACGGCATCCCCCAGCTTTTGATCCCGGTGGTGACGGACCCCAAAAAGGCGGCAGGATCTCTGCAATGGGCAGTGACGGAAATGCTGCGGCGGTATAAGATGATGTCCGACATGGGAGTTCGGGATCTGGAATCCTACAACAGTATTGTTATGTCCGAGGAGGACGGACAGAAGCTGCCCACGGTGGTTATCATCATTGATGAGCTGGCGGACCTGATGATGGTGGCAGCCAAAGAGGTGGAGGACTCCATCTGCCGGATTGCCCAGATGGGCCGCGCGGCAGGTATGCACCTGATTATAGCCACCCAGCGTCCTTCCGCCAATGTGATCACGGGTCTGATGAAGGCAAATATTCCCTCCAGAATCGCTTTCTCTGTGGCATCCGCAATGGAATCCCGGATTATCCTGGATACCATGGGTGCGGAAAAGCTGGTGGGGAAGGGCGATATGCTCTATGCTCCCATCGGAAGCGGCAAGCCCCTGCGGGTACAGGGTTGCTTTGTCAGCGATGGGGAAGTGGAAAAGGTTGCGGAGTACGTCAAGGAGCATTATAACGCCGACTATGACCAGCAGGTTCTCAGTGAGATAGAGAAGAAGGCCCAGCAAGCCGGCAAGAAGACAACACCAGCCAGCGTATCTGACCCCGACCCAAGCGAGGACGAACTGGAAGGGGACGAGATGCTGCCTGCCGCAGTGGATGTGATTCTGGAAACCGGACAGGCCTCCGTCTCCATGCTCCAGCGGCGATTGAAGCTGGGCTATGCCCGGGCAGCCAGAATTGTGGATGAGATGGAGGAGAAGGGAATCGTTGGTCCCTTCCAGGGCTCCAAGCCAAGGGCTATCTTGATTACCAAGGAACAGTGGCAGGCACGAAAGGGCGGTGCTCAGGAGCAGATGGATTTTGACGATCTGTCAGAGTATGAGGGCGCTCCCGAGGAACTGAACTGAAGAAACGCGATTCAGCAGCACCCGTGTTTTTACGGGTGCTGCATTGACTTTTCTGGATGATTGTTTACTATTGCAAATTTATCTGGCTTGTGATATACTTTCTTTAGGAATAATATACAAGGAGGCGCCGATATGCAGGACATTGGAATGCAGTTTCATATTCACTGTGTAGAAGGGGACGTAGGTCGTTATGTGTTTCTCCCCGGGGACCCGGGGCGTTGTGAGGCCATTGCAGGCTTCTTTGACAATCCGGTCCACATTGGTATGAACCGGGAATACAATATCTACACCGGAACCATGCTGGGGGAAAAGGTTTCCGTCTGTTCCACAGGCATCGGTGGTCCCTCTGCCTCCATTGCCATGGAGGAACTGACGGCGATTGGCGCGGATACCTTTATCCGGGTAGGAACCTGCGGCGGCATCGCCATGGACGTTATGCCGGGGGATGTGGTGGTTGCAACGGGTGCCATCCGCTATGAGCATACCTCTTTGGAGTATGCGCCAATAGAGTTCCCGGCAGTGCCGGATTTTGAGATTGCGTCCGCGCTGAAAGCCGCCAGCGAGGACTTGGGCTATCATACTCATCTGGGTGTGGTGCAGTGCAAAGACTCCTTCTACGGGCAGCACAGCCCTGAGAAGTCCCCTGTATCTTATGAGCTGCTTCAAAAGTGGGAAAGCTGGAAACGGTTGGGAGTCAAGGCCAGCGAGATGGAGTCAGCCGCACTGTTTGTGGTTGCAGCAGCATTGGGGGTACGGTGTGGAAGCTGCTTCCATGTGGTCTGGAACCAGGAGCGGGAAAAAGCTGGACTCAGCATGCCGCTGGTAGAAGACACTACCGGCGCTGTCAGGGTTGGCATTGAGGCGATGAAACGCATCATTGCGGCGGATCTGACAAAGTAAACTGGATCGGGGCCTTTTCGTGGATACTGAAAAGGCCCCGGAGGGGATTTTTTCAGAAAATGAAAAAAATCTCTTGACAAATGGGAAAAGATGTTGTATCATGTTCAGGCTGGCAACAGCAAACATCGGCAGCATGGAGAAGTCGCGTAGCTGGCCGAGCGCGCACGATTGGAAATCGTGTATACCCCAAAAGGGTATCGAGGGTTCAAATCCCTCCTTCTCCGCCATGAAAAATCCGGTTTTTACCCATACAAATGGTAAAAACCGGATTTTTTTACCCTTTGCAGAAAATAACGGCTACCCACAAATCTAGGCTACCTTTTTCGGAATCTAGAAGGGGAAACCGTGTATACCATTATCAATAGATTACAGTAGATAATTATGGTAATCGTAAAGGACGGAGGAGATTACATGGGGGATAAGAAGAAAATAAAGGTATGTCTGGTCGGCTCTTCCGGTGGTCACTTAACACATCTTTATATGTTAAAACCATTTTGGCAGGAAAAAGACAGATTTTGGGTAACCTTTGACAAGGAAGATGCCAGGAGCCTGCTGCAGGGTGAGAAAATGTATCCTTGCTATTACCCAAGCAATCGCAGCATTAAGGCGCTGATCATTAATACTGTGAAAGCTTTAAAAATCCTTCCAAAGGAAAAACCGGATCTCATTATCTCATCCGGTGCTGCTCCTGCAATCCCATTTTTCTGGATTGGTAAGTTGATGGGGGCAAAGACGATCTACATTGAGGTGTTTGACAGAATTGATGCACCTACCATCGCCGGAAGGCTATGTTATCCGGTAACGGATCGGTTTATTGTGGAATGGGAAGAAATGAAGAAAGTCTATCCCAAAGCTATCAACCTGGGAAGTATCTTTTAAGGCGGTGATGTTATGATCTTCGTTACGGTAGGGACACATGAGCAGCCGTTTGACCGGCTTGTCAAATGCGTGGATGATTTAAGACGGGACGGAAAAATCACAGAGGATGTGGTGATTCAAACCGGATACAGTACATATGACCCGAAGTACTGCAAGTGGCAGAAGCTTTTCCCTTATCAGGAAATGGTAAAGCTTGTGGGGGAAGCCAGGATTGTCATTACGCATGGCGGACCATCCAGCTTTATTATGCCTTTACAAATCGGGAAGACGCCAATTGTGGTTCCCCGCCAGTATGAATTTAATGAGCATGTGAATAACCATCAAGTGGCCTTCTCAAAGGCAGTGGCGGAACGGATGGGGACAATCATCGTTGTTGAGAATGTTGACAAATTGCTTGATACGATCTTGAATTACGATGAGATTGTAAAAAAAACAAAACAAGGGCTTGAAAGTAATAATATTAAATTTAATATTGCCCTTGAAAAAATCGTAGATGATATGTTTGGAATGTAGAATATTTGAAGGAAGAGAACAAATGCGACATGCTTTTTTAATCATTGCCCACAACAATTGGGAACAGGTAAAAAAACTCATTTGTTTATTGGATGCTGAAAATCACGATATTTACATTCATGCAGATAAGAGGAGCAAGAATTTTAAAGATGATGAATTTTACAAAGTACCGAATAAATCCAAAATATATATTTTCCAGAATTATGAAGTATTCTGGGGCGGCTTTTCCATGATCCAGGCGGAAATCTTACTTTTCGAACAGGCCCATAAAAACAAGTATGACTATTATCATGTGATTTCAGGCGCGGATTTGCCACTAAAAGGGAATGAAGAAATAGATTGTTTCTTTGAACGCAATCATGGAAAAGAGTTTGTGTCATTCGATGATCATAAGCTGAACAATGATCCGGAAATAACCCAAAGAACAAAGTATTATCATTTTTTACAGGATTACAGAAGACGATATCAGCAAAAGTGGAAGAATGATTTTTTTACATTCTGGGAGAGAGTATCTCTTGTGATGCAAATCATTTTTCATATAAACCGTGTGAAAGGTTTGGATTGGACCATTAAATATGGCTCAAATTGGGTAAGTATTACGGATGACTTAGTAAACGAGATTTTGAAGCACAAAGAAAAGATAACGAAAGTTTTTTCGTTTACGAACTGCGCAGATGAATTGCTTGTTCAGACAGTGGCATATAACTGCGGTTTTGCGGAAAAAATTTATCAGGCGCAAGATGATTTGTCTGGAAATGTTCGGTTTATTGACTGGACGCGAGGGATAAATGGAAATCCTTATACATTCACAATACAAGATAAAGACTTCCTTTTTGAGAACGGAAACTTGTTTGCCAGGAAGTTCTCCGAGACCGTGGATGAAGAAATTATCCAATGCATTTATGAAAAAGTACAGAACGAGAATAAAAGGTGAAATACGCTGCAATCGCTTTTAGAAGCGTATCTATAGGGAGATATTCTGGTTCACGTCACTTTACCATAACCATATGTTTGGTTCTCCAGTCAATGAGCTGTTCTTTGGTCATTGGATAGGATTCTTCACCGGGGCATAAGATTTCTGCGGCCTGCCAAATCCACGGTTTTCTCAATCCCGCTTGATCAAGCAGCGGCTGATTTGAGAAAATATGGCTTAGCGAATCATCCGCAATCAGCCTGCCCTGTGCAAAGACAAGTCCTCGATTTGTAAATCTTGCGGCAAAGTCTACATCATGGGTGCTCACTGCCAGAGCGATTCCGGCCTGGGTAAGTTCATCCAGCGTGTTTTCCAATCGTTCCACGTTTTCAGGGTCAAGGGAAGCCGTTGGCTCATCCAGCATGATAAGCTCTGGCTCCATAGCCAAAATGTCGGCAATGGTCACGCGCTTTTTCTCACCGCCGGACAAGTACTGGGGAGATCGGCTTTCATAGCCGTGAAGTCCCATGCGTCCCAGGGCGTCCTGGGTTCGCCTCTCCACTTCATTCATGGGCAGCTTCAAATTCATGGGGCCGAAAGAGACCTCTCCCTCCACAGTAATTGCGCAGATTTGGTTTTCCGCTTCCTGAAATACGATGCCGACACAACGATGGAGTTCCCTGATATCTTGCTTTTTTGTACTTAGCGCTTTCCCATTTAGAAGGATTTTTCCGTGGGATGGCTCTAATATTCCGTTACACAGCAGGAAAAAGGTGGATTTTCCAGCACCGTTTTGCCCAAGAACAGCAATGCGCTCCCCCTTGTGAATGGACACATTCAGATTATCGATTGCCAGGGAGCTTTCGGGATAGGAATATGAAATCTGTTCCAATTGTAAGATTTGCTCACTCATAAAATGATTCCTTTCCTTATCAAGACCAGGAATCCCAGCAACAGGATATATCCCAAAGCTGCGAGTCCGTGTTTGAGCTGAAATCTGGGAATATGGGTCAAGAACGCCAGCTTTCCATCATAGCAACGGGCTTCCATGGCATCCAGATTGGCCCCACAACGGCGAAAAGATGAGCCAAGCACACCGCCGCTGATAAGGCCTGCGGTGCGTATGGATGTTTTCACGCCCTCATAACCGAGACGGGCTGAGGCGGAAATGGTCATTTTTTTCTGCACGTCCAGAAGTACAAACAAATACCGATAAATGAGATACATCAGTTCGATCATCATTTCCGGCAGGTGACATTTGTGCAGAACGTCAATTAACTGGGGCATGGGAGTGGCTGTGGCAAGGAAATAGAGGCAGCTGACCGCTCCGAATGACTGAAAGAAGATCGTAACAGAATGATGCAGGCTTTCCGCACTTACGCACAACCAATGGTTGTGCGTAAGTGCGATGTGCAAAAAGCCGATGGGAGCGGCAGTCAGTTCAACCAAAATCACCACACAGCTTATTACCAGAAAGGTAATGGGAATCTTCATAAGACTGAGAATCTGACAGAAAGGCACCTTCCCCAGCTTCCAGATGATTCCCAACATAGAGCATGCTACGACCACCCCTACAACCACATCTTCCGCACCTACGCACAGAAGCAGGCACAGGAAACTAAAGGCGGCTTTCAGCACCGGGCTGACGCTTACAAGCCCTGAATGGGCAGCAATCGCGTCCAGAATCAGTAGATTGCCCGTATGGTGGTGATGTTTGACTGACATTATTCCGTTTCCTTTCCTGCGTATTTCTTCCGGGCGGTAAGGTAACCGAAGCCATACCCGATGACGATTGCGCCAAGGGCGGTCTGTAAGCAGAACAAAAGCGATTCTGTTTCTCCCCCGGGGGGCTGCAGAATATTTTCAGCCCAAGGCTCATAGTCCGGATCGATTTCGGCAATCACGTCCTCCGCTGCGCCGTCCGCTCCGCCAAATTCACTGTCGTGAATTGTGATCAGTGGGAAAATTAAAATGACAGCGCAAATCAATATGAGAACCACAATGGTAAATACCTGTTTCTTTTTCATACTTTCGCCTCTTTACTCAAAAATCCGATTTCCCGAAGCTCAGGTTTTGCGATAGATTCCAGTATCATAACGACAATGGTGGACAGAATACCCTCAACAATTGCGAGAGGAATCTGCGTAACGGCGAAAATGCTCATAAACTCCACCAAAGACGCAGCGACACCATCCTGTCCAGGGTGAGCAATCGCCAACTGGAATGCAGTCACACAGTAAGTAATCAGATCGCCAAGAGCACAGGCGACACCAACGGACACCAGACGATTGACATGGAGTTTTTTGCATAGCTGATATACACCGAAGCTGACAAGAGGGCCAGCAATCGCCATGGAAAAGGTGTTTGCGCCCAAGGTGGTCAGACCGCCGTGCGCTAAGAGAAGCGCCTGAAAGAGAAGAACAATCAATCCTAAAACTGCCATAGGAGCCGGTCCGAACAGGACGGCACCTAAACCGGTTCCGGTGGGGTGACTGGAAGAACCGGTAACGCTGGGCATTTTCAGTGCGGAGAGCACAAACGCATAGGCTCCCATCATAGCCAGCAGAAGAACAGCTTTACGATGATTGGATACGATTTTCCGCAAGGAGATCAGTCCCCACACCAGAAATGGAATGCAAATTGCGCCCCAGGCAATGGCATGTCCTGCTGGGAGAAATCCTTCCATAATGTGCATCGCTTTGGCTGGAAGCGCCATCCCAGACAAAAGGGGCACCGCACAGGATATTGCCAGTATCCTGCGCTCTGCGTTGGATAGGTTTGTGTTCATAATGTAGCCTCCTAAAAATTTTGTGCGATGCCCGATTTTTTGCGTTGGAAAATAAAAAAGCATTGACACAAACTGTGCCAATGCAACCGAATTTCTCGCAATACACGCCAATTAGTCCCTCGCCTATGTAAACTTTCATAGACGCCCTTCTATCTCGATCATGGCCGACATTCTGGCTCATGCATTGGGGAGAAAAACTCCTGCGCTTGTATTCCGCCTTCCCAGTTTCCCAGTGACCGGATTACTCCTTGAATACAAACTCCTGCATATACAGCAACGGGCAAATGCTCCGGACTCTCACCGGATTTCCAAATCACCGCACCTGCCCAGCAGGCAGTCATGATGGGTGACGCCATGCAGCTTATGAAATTGTCGTAAGGTGTAGTAGAAACCTTATATTTCATTATACTGCACGCATCGGGTTTGTCAACTATTTTTTGGATATTTCAGTTTGCCTGTTTTTTGGATATTTCAGTTTGCCTGTTCCCTTTGGTAGGCGCCCGCCACGAGATGACCTGCCAGCATCGGACCACTCGTCACAATGCGCGGCTATTTTTGTGCTGCGGGATGCTCGGGGAGAACCGCCGCTTCCTGCTTAGACCCGGCGCAGATGTTCAGCACTACGGAGAGCAAAATGATTGCTCCGCCGAACAGCGCGTATTTTCCAACTTTCTCTCCGTAAAAAATCAGTACCCAAATGGGATTCAGAATTGCTTCCAGCAGACCGATCAGCGACGCACTGACGGGACTGGTAAGCTTGGAGCCCTTTGAAAAAACCAGATAGGCAAGTCCAACCTGAAAAATGCCCAGGGCAAGCAGCGCTGCAATCCCCTTCGCATCCATAGAAAACACGTCGCCCAGCATGGGAATGGATATCAGAAAAGACGAAAGGAACGCCATCATACTGGAATCTTCACTGCTGGACTGGGGAAGGGAATTGATAAAAAATACACCCGAAAAGCACAGTCCGGCTCCGATGGCAAGCAAATTCCCCAGCATATGTCCGCTGTCCAGCTTATCGAAGAAGAACAAAATCATTCCGATAAAGGCCATCAGGACAATGGCGCACTGCCTTTTCCCCGGGTATCTCTTGCGGTAAATACAATCCCAGATCAGCACAAAAATCGGTGCTGTATACTGCAGTACAATTGCGTTGGCAGCCGTAGTCAGCTTATTTGCGATTACATATAGAAAATTCGTCATAACCAGACAAAATGCCGCCGCGGCAATATACCGATTGCATTTGAATCGAATATTTTTTTTGCACACGCAAAAGAACAAGAAAGCGATGCAGGAGCGTGCTCCATTGATGGCGATTGGGTTCCAGGGTATGTACTTAATCAAAAGACCGCCGGTGGACCACAAAACAGCAGCCATCAGCATATAAAGGTTTCCTCTGGTTTTATCTGTCATTTTCGTTCCTTCTTTTTGTAATGCAATCTTTGGAGGAGGGGGGAGTTACAGTCCTTTTCCGGCGTTTTCCAGAAAGGCCGCAAATATTTTTTTCTGTTCTCCGCTGTCGTACATTTTTTCCGGGTGCCACTGTACGCCCAATACAAATTGGGTACCATCAAGTTCTACTGCTTCAATCACGCCATCCTCCGACTTTGCGGTGACCTTCAGCCGGTTTCCAACAGACTTGATACTTTGATGATGAAAGGAATTCACGCCCAAAGAGGTCTTCTTCAGAATTTGAAATAGCAGGCTGTTTTCTTCAATAGAAATGGAATGGGTTACGGCGTTCATGGGATAGTTTTTCTTTGTGTGGGGATAAAATGAGCCTTCGCTGTCCAGGTCCTGATATAGGCTGCCGTTCAATGCCACATTTAAAACCTGTATTCCCCGGCAAATACAAAGCAGTGGCTTTTCTGTCCGGTCAATGACGTATTTTGCCATGGCGATGTCCTGCCGATCTCTTTCGGGGATAATCCTGCCGCATTTTCCCTGGTCGATTTCGCCATACAGCAGAGGGTCGATATCGTTTCCCCCTGAAATCAGGACGCCATCCAATGTATCCAGAATAGATTGGAGGTCCGATTCGTCTTTGTAAACCGGTAAAAGCAGCGGGATACCACCGGCTTCTTCAATAGAGCGGGTATAGTTTTCACAAATATAATGCCATTTCGGATGGATTGCCGCAAGGTCGCCCGGGCTTTTCAATATGTCTCCGTAGTCATAATTGCAGGATATTCCAATAACCGGTTTTCTCATAGGTTAAAACCCTTCCTTAAATTGATTCACTCTATTATGGCATATGCGGCGGATTTTTTCTAGTCTATTTTAAAAATAAATTGGCTTATTTCACCTAAAAAAGAATGCAGGCTCATGGCTGAGTCTGCATCCTTTTGTGTGAGAGAATGCCTGAAAGCAGGGAAGTTCGTTATCCTTCAATGGCAATATACTTCTTTTCCGGCAATGCCCTTGCATCCTTTCTGGGGATTTGCAGTGTCAGCACGCCGTGGTGGAATTGACCCCGGATGTCCTCCTCAGTCAGTGCGTCGCCCACATAGAAGGACCGCTCGCAGACACCGGCATAACGCTCTCTGCGGATATAGCGATTGGTTTTCTCATCCTTTTCGTCCTGATCCAGGCCCTTGGCTGCACGAATGGTCAGAACACCGTTTTCCAAATCGACGGTGATTTCATCCTTCTTGAAGCCGGGGAGATCCATCTCCAGCTCGTAGCCGCTGTCAGTCTCCTTTACATCGGTCTTCATCAGGTTCTTGGCGTTGTGCCCGTAGAGCTTGTGGTCCACATTGCGCAGGGCATTGTCATTAAAGAAGGGATCGGAGAAGAAATCATCAAAAAGATTGTCATTAAAAATACTGTTCATAAACATAAGTCATCGCTCCTTTGAAGTAATACAGTGTTTGTATTTTTCTTGGAACAGGGACGTTATGGGAAATCAGGAAGGAGGAGTTCCTTTGGGGTTTCCTTTCCTTTGTTCTGAACATAGTATACCACCATTTTTAGCACTCGTCAAGTGCAAGTGCTAAAAACAAAGTGTGAACTTTTTTACGTTGAATTATGAACAGCATCGCAAAGCTTAGAGCCCCATTGCCCCTGCCGTATTTTGCAGCAGTTTTCCCAGTTTTTCCAGATTCTCACGGGACATGGGAGTCAGAGGAAGACGGCACCCGCCGCAGTCATAACCGATGAGCTTCATCGCAGCTTTGACGGGGATGGGATTGACCTCGCAAAAGAGGGCCTCAATCAGTGGGAGCAGCCGCGTCTGTAAATCAGCTGCAGTGTCAAGATCGCCATCCAGGGCGGCCTGGGTGAGGGCCTGGGTCTCCAGAGGGGCCACATTGCTCAGCACCGAGACCACACCCTGACCGCCCAGAGCAACGACGGGGACAATCTGATCGTCATTTCCGCTCCAGATAGCAAAATCGGCTGGACAGCTTCTACGAATCTTTGTGATCTTACGGATGTCGGTGGAGGCCTCCTTGACGCCTGCCATGTTTGGAATTTTGGCAAGGCAGGCGTAGACCTCCGGGGGAATGTCTACACCGGTTCGGGAGGGCACATTGTAAGCAATGACGGGGATATGTACGGCCCCGGCAATGGCGCTGTAGTGGGCAAGAAGCCCCTCATTGGTGGCCTTGTTATAGTATGGCGTAACCACAAGCAGGCCGTCTGCATCTACGGCCTCCGCTGCCTTGCTGAGAGCCACGGCGTGCTCTGTGCTGTTGGAGCCTGTGCCTGCGATAATTTTGCAGTGATGTCCAACATATTGCTTTGCTCGCCGGAACAGCTCTATTTTTTCGCCATCTGATAAAGTAGGGGATTCGCCGGTGGTGCCGCAGATGACCACTGCTTCAATTCCTGCCTCCATCTGCCGCTTGAGAAGCTGCTCCAGCATTGGATAATTGATGGAGCTTCCCAAAAACGGCGTGACAAGGGCTGTGCAAACGCCGGTAAAGAAAGGTTTTTTCATAAGCTGATACCTCCATGCCCAGTCTATGCATGAAGAACCGGTTTTGCTTTTGAAAAACCTGCCAATCAAAATCAGAAAAACCAAGATTTTAATAGCTTTTTCTTTTGTTTTGTGGTAATATATATGCTACGAAAACAGTAAGACAGGATAGAGGGGAAAACATTGACAGAAAACGCTATGAAAACCCGCGATTTTTACTATGATCTGCCGGAGGAGCTGATTGCCCAGACACCTCTGGAAAAGCGGGACAGCTCCCGGCTGATGGTGCTGGACAGAGAAACCGGTGCAGTGACCCATCGCCATTTTTATGACATTTTAGACTATCTGAACCCCGGAGACTGCCTGGTGATGAACGACTCCCGGGTGCTGCCTGCCAGGCTCCTGGGCCACCGTCCCACCGGCGGAGCCGTAGAGGTTCTGCTATTGCGGGATGTAGGTAATAAATGCTGGGAGTGCCTGTGCAAGCCTGGCAGGAAGATGCAGGTGGGAAGCGAGGTAACGTTTGGAAATGGAGAACTGACAGCCACTGTTCGGGAGGTTCAGGAGGACGGAAACCGGATTGTGGAATTCCACTACGACGGCATTTTTCTGGAGGTTCTGGAACGCCTGGGAAAAATGCCTCTTCCGCCCTATATTAAGGCAGAACTAAAGGACCAGGAGCGCTATCAGACCGTTTACTCCAAGGTGGTAGGTTCTGCCGCCGCACCGACAGCGGGGCTTCATTTTACGGAGGAGCTGCTGGAGAAAATCCGGGCAAAGGGTGTTAAGACAGCCTTTGTTACCCTCCATGTGGGTCTTGGGACCTTCCGTCCCGTGAAGGCGGAAAGTATTTCTGACCATCATATGCACAGTGAACTGTGTATGCTCAATGCGGAAACGGCTGCTGTTCTGAATGAAACAAAGCGTACCGGAGGCCGGGTGATCTGTGTAGGCACCACCTCCTGCCGTACCCTGGAATCGCTGGTAAACGAGGACGGCACCTTTTCACCCAAGTCCCGGTGGACGGATATTTTCATCTATCCTGGTTATACCTTCAAGGCTATGGACGGCCTGATTACCAACTTCCATCTGCCGGAAAGCACCCTTGTGATGCTGGTTTCCGCCTTTGCCGGACGGGAGCATGTGCTGAGTGCCTATGCCCTGGCCGTGAAGGAGAGATATCGCTTCTTCTCCTTTGGAGACGCCATGGCAATTTTGTGAGGAAAGATAATGAATGCGCCAATTGATGTAACCGGTGTCCGAATCGAAACGCAGCGGCTGATCCTTCGTCCCTGGCATGAGGGTGACCTAGACGACTTTTATGAATATGCCAGCGTAGAGGGCGTGGGGGAAATGGCAGGCTGGTCTCACCATTCGTCCAAAGAGGAATCCCGGAAGATTCTTGCCATGTTTCAGGAGGAGAAAAAGACCTTTGCGCTGGAACTCAAGTCCAATGGCAAGGTGATCGGCTCCCTGGGGCTGGAGGAATATGACAGGACAGAAGCGGACATGGGGCAGCTGCAGGGCAGGGAAGTGGGTTATGTTCTCAGCCGTGACTATTGGGGTCAGGGCCTGATGCCGGAGGCGGTTCAGGCGGTTATCCGGTACTGTTTCCATACGCTTCATTATGATTTCCTGCTGTGCGGTCACTTTGAGCGAAATGCCAAATCCCGCCGGGTGATTGAGAAATGCGGCTTTTCCTATGTAAAGAACTTTCCCTATGAGACACGGATGGGCACCACCGAGGATACCCGGCTGTACTGCCTGATGAATGAAAACAAAGAGAGGTAACTATGTTTGAACTGAAAAAAACCGAGGGAAAGGCCCGCCGGGGGGTATTTACCTGCGCCCATGGTACGGTCCAGACTCCGGTCTTTATGAACGTGGGCACCCAGGGGGCCATCAAAGGGGCTCTCAGTGCTGAGGATCTGAAAAACATCGGCTGTCAGGTGGAACTGAGCAATACCTATCATTTGCACCTGCGTCCTACGGACCAGGTGGTGAGGCAGATGGGCGGGCTCCACAAGTTTATGACCTGGGACGGTCCCATTCTCACCGATTCCGGCGGCTTCCAGGTGTTTTCCCTGGCCTCTTTGCGGAAAATCAAAGAGGAGGGCGTCACCTTTGCCTCCCACATTGACGGACACAAAATCTTTATGGGGCCGGAGGAGAGTATGCAGATTCAGTCCAATTTGGGCAGTGATATCTGTATGGCCTTTGACGAGTGCGTCGAAAACCCGTCACCCCGAGATTACGTCCAGAAAAGTGCGGACCGTACTTATCGGTGGCTTGTTCGGTGTAAGGCGGAAAATGCCCGCTTGAACGCCTTGCCGAATACGGTAAATCCCCATCAGATGCTCTGGGGTATCAACCAGGGGGGCACCTACCCGGATATCCGGGTGGAGCATATGAAGCAAATCGCGGATTTGGATTTGCCCGGCTATGCCATCGGTGGCCTTGCGGTGGGAGAGACGGCGGAAGAAATGTATGACATTATTGAGGCTGTAGAGCCCTACATGCCGAAAGAGAAGACCCGCTATCTCATGGGTGTTGGCACACCCACCAATATTATTGAGGGTGTGGCAAGGGGTGTGGACTTCTTTGACTGTGTCATGCCTGCCCGGAACGCCCGCCATGCCAGGCTCTTTACCTGGGAGGGAGCCATTAACCTGAAAAACGCCAAATATCAATTAGACGAAAATCCCATTGATCCAAAGTGTGACTGCCCAGTGTGCCGCCGGTATTCCAGAGCGTATATCCGTCATCTGTTCATCGCCGAGGAGATGCTTGCCATGCGCCTGTGTGTGATGCACAACCTGTATTTTTATAATAAGCTCATGGAAAAAATTCGGAATGCTTTGGACGAGGGCTGCTTTGAAGCTTTCCGCCGGGAGTATTCGGAAAAGCTGTCCCGAAGAATTTAAAAAGATACCTCTTGCAATTTACCCAATAGATGCTATAATAAACAAGAAATTACTTAAGAAGGAGTTTTAACCTATGATTTTTCTGACCTCCACTGGCACGGTCGGTCTCGGCAGCCCTCTGATTATGATGGTGCTGATGATTGCCATTTTCTACTTCATGCTGATTCGTCCCGAAAACAAGCGGAAGAAAGAAGCGGAACAGATGCGTTCCTCTGTGAAGACCGGTGATAAGATTACCACCATCGGCGGCATTGTGGGAACCGTTGTGAATGTTAAGGAGAACCGCATTGTGATCGAGACTGGCGCCGACCAGGTTCGTATTGAGCTTGAGAAGTGGGCAATTTCCACCAACGAGACCGCAGCGGAAGCCGCTAAGGCAGAGGCAAAGAAGGCACAGGAAGCTAAGGCGAAGGCCAAGGCTGCCAAGAAAGCCGGTAAGTAAGAAAGAACAGGCTCCGAGATAAACTCGGAGCCTCAGACCGTCGAGAAACCCCAGTTTTGCGTCAGACAAAACTGGGGTTTCCAGCAT
>CAYRDE010000036.1:0-16691 GCA_964422935.1 uncultured Oscillospiraceae bacterium
AGCATCAGCTCACCAAAGGTAATAATCTTTGCCATTACTTTCTAGCCTCCTTGACAATTTCGACAGACTTGCGGCACAGATCGGTGATCTCATCCCAGGCACCGGCCTGAATGAGCTTGTCGGGGCACATGTAGGAGCCGCCGCAGGCAACGATTACCGGGCAAGCAGAGTATTCCGCAAGGTTCTTCAGGTTGATGCCGCCGGTGGGCATGACCTTGAACATGCCGAAGGGAGCAGACATAGCCTTGATCTTGGCAAGTCCGCCGGACTGCTCAGCAGGGAAGAACTTCAGAACTTCCAGGCCCAGCTTGTAGGCGGTGTGGTAGTCGGTAGGGGTGGTGCAGCCGGGGAAGCAGGTAATGCCCTTTTCCTGGCAGTATTTCACGATCTCGGGGTCCAGGCCGGGGGTGACGATAAACTTACCGCCAGCGGCGATGGTCTTATCCACCTGCTCGGTGGTAAGGACGGTGCCGGCGCCTACCAGCATCTCGGGATGCCGCTCCAGCATGATCTTCATGGCCTCGTCGGCACCGGCAGCACGGAAGGTGATCTCCGCAACGGGAACACCGCCAGCGCACAGGGCGTCAGACAGGGGGCCAGCGTCACGCTGAGGATTGGTCAGCTTGATTACCGGCACAACGCCGATTTCGCCGACTTTTTTCTGCAAGTCATTCATTGGTTTTATCCTCCCTTGGTTACATAAACATCATAAGTTCTCATTTACTAAGCTTATGATCTCCTATATCATACCGAAAATTGGATAAAAAATCAATTCGTTCGTTAAAAATAAATCAGATTTGTCGTTTTATACAAATATGCCCGGAACTTCCCTGCAACGATAGTCCCTGACAGGGAGGTTATATGGATTTTATATGTATCCTTATGGATTATCCGGCACAAAAAATCCCCACAGGAAAATTTCCCATGGGGATTTTAGATAAATGGATGGATTTTTCCTTACGCTTGGGTCTTGCCCAGAAGCTTTTCAAGAGCCGCCAGCCGCAGGCACACGCACAGCACGGTCATGGCCTTTTCCAGCTCCTCTACAGGAGGCAGACTGGGAGCAATACGGAGATTGCTGTCCTGGGGGTCGTGGCGGTAGGGGAAGGAAGCACCGGCGTTTGTCAGGGTGACACCCGCTTCCTTGCACAGTGCCCAGACCCGCTTGGCAGTGCCCGGCATGGTGTCCAGGCTGACGAAGTAGCCACCCTTGGGATCTGTCCAATTGGCAAAGCCCAGGGGCCGGATCTCCCGATTCAGATAGTCCGCAACCACACGGAACTTCGGCGCCATGACGGAAGCGTGGCGCTGCATGATCTCCAGGGTATGGGCCTTGTTTTTCAGGTACTTGACATGGCGGAGCTGATTGACCTTGTCGTAGGAGATCATCTGCACACCAAAGATTCCGGTGAAATATTCAATGTTTGCCTCGCTTGCTGCCATGCAGGAGATGCCGCCGCCTGCAAAGGTGATTTTAGAGGTGGAAGCGAACTCATATACCATATCCGGATTTCCGGCTTCCGCACACATGGAGAGAATGTCCGGGAAGGGGGTGTATTCTCCTTCAAATTCATGTAAACCATATGCATTGTCCCAGATGATGGAGAAGTCCGGAGCGGCAGGCTTCAGGTTGGCGAACCGGGCAATGGTCTCGTCGCTGAACACAATACCGGTAGGGTTGGAGAACTTGGGAACCACCCAGATCATCTTTACCTGGGGATCTTTTACATATTCTTCCACCATATCCATATCCGGGCCGGTGGGGGTCATGGGAATATAGATCAGTTCCGCACCGTAAAATTCTCCGATCTGGAAATGCCGGTCATAGCCGGGGGCAGGGCAGAGGAACTTTACCTTTTCCTCTTTGCACCAGGGACGCTCACTGTGAAGCAGGCCATGGGTAAAGGCCCGGGAAACAACGTCGCACATCATATTCAGGGAGGCCGCGCCGCCGACAAAAACCTGAGCGGGCTTGCAGTTCAGAACATCCGCCCAATAAGCCCGGGCACAGGGCAGGCCTGCCAGTTCACCATAGTTCCGGGCATCAATGGTGCCGTCAAAGCAGTCCTCAGGGGTTTGAAGGGTGGTAAGAATATCGCTGACCAGATCAAGCTGCTTCTTTGCAGGCTTGCCCCGGGCCATGTTCAAGTTCAATCCCTGTGCTTTGCAGGCGGCAAAGTCAGCAAGGGCCTGTTCATACGCTGCTTCCAATTGAGCAGGTGTCATGCAAGAATAGGGAGTCACATCCATCATCCTTTCGGAATTTTCTTAGCTTTACTTGAGATATTATATGCTTAAGAAGTAAAAAATGCAATATCTAATTGCCTGAAAATTCATTTTAAAGACCGATTTCACAGGAAATCGTAGATTTGTACAAAAGGAGGAAAAGAATGGTCCTTTTTTTGAACAGTTTCACTCCTTGCATTTTCGATCATTGTTTAATACAATCTTAGTATATATTGCTGAAATCCATGGGATTTTCCTGGGAAATCTCATACCGCAAGGGGAAAAGCCGTGCTTTTTCCCTTGAAAAACATCTTGCAAAACAGATACCTTCATCTTTCATTTTCTGAATTGGAAAGGAATTTTGCTATGAGTGAGATCCTGAATGTTCCTGAAATCTTTGGAAGCGATGTTTTTAATGAAGCGACCATGCAGCAGCGTCTTCCGGAGCATGTCTATCTCGGCTGGAAAAACTGCATCGCCACCGGAAAGCAGCTCCCTCTGGACGTGGCGAACGAGATTGCGGAAGCCATGAAGCTGTGGGCCATAGAGAAGGGTGCTACCCACTATACCCACTGGTTTCAGCCCATGACCGGCATTACCGCGGAGAAACACGATTCGTTTATTTCTCCCACTGGTGACGGCAGGGTGATTATGGAGTTTTCCGGCAAGGAGCTTGTCCGTGGAGAGCCGGATGCCTCGTCTTTTCCCTCCGGCGGTCTTCGTGCCACCTTTGAAGCAAGAGGCTATACGGCCTGGGACCCCACGGCATGTGCCTTTGTCCGGGATGGAAGTTTATATATTCCCACCTGTTTCTTTTCCTATACCGGAGAGTCCCTGGATAAAAAAACGCCCCTGCTACGCTCCATGGATGAGGTCTCCCGGGAGGCTGTTCGGATTCTGCGCCTGTTCGGTGATACCCGGACCAAGCGGGTGATTGCCAACGTAGGCGCGGAACAGGAGTATTTTCTGCTGCCCAAGGACCTGTATGCCCAGCGGGAGGACCTTCGCCTCACAGGCCGAACCCTGTTTGGCGCCCAGCCGCCGAAGGGTCAGGAATTGGACGATCATTATTTTGGAACCATCCGTACCCGAGTGGCCTCCTTCATGCAGGATCTGGACGAACAGCTCTGGCGTCTGGGAATTCCCAGCAAGACGAAGCACAACGAGGGAGCACCCTGCCAACATGAAATGGCTCCCATATACTCCGATGTCAATAAGGCCTGCGACGACAACCAGATCATTATGGCGATTATGAAAAAGTGTGCGGCAAAGCACAATTTGGTCTGTCTTCTGCACGAAAAGCCCTTTGCCGGCGTTGCCGGTTCCGGTAAACACAATAACTGGTCCCTCTCTACAGATTCCGGAAAGAATCTGTTCAGCCCTGGAAAAACGCCCCGTCAGAACGCCCAGTTCCTCGTCTTCCTGGCTGCTTTTATCGCCGGTGTGGATGAGTATCAGGACTTCCTGCGCTGTACTGTGGCAACGGCAAACAATGACCATCGTCTCGGGGCCAGCGAGGCGCCTCCTGCCATTATCTCCATTTTCCTGGGCGATGAACTCAGCGCCATCATTCGCTCCATCATTGATGGAACCAACTATATTGAACCGGAAAAGAGTATGCTTCGCATCGGCGTGGATGTATTGCCTGCCATTCCCAAGGATACCACCGACCGGAATCGTACCAGCCCCCTTGCTTTCACAGGCAACAAATTCGAGTTCCGTATGCTGGGGTCTTCTCAGTCAATTGCCGGGCCGAACATCGCCCTCAACACCATCATGGCGGAGGAGCTGGGAAAGTTTGCCGACATTCTGGAAAAGGCCGAGGACTTTGAGATTACCCTGCAAACCCAGGTCTGCAAGACTCTTACAGAACACAGCCGGATTATCTTCGGCGGCAACGGCTATAGCGAGGAGTGGAAGCAGGAGGCAGTGAAACGGGGGCTGAGCAATTTCCCCTCTGCTGCCGACGCTCTTCCTACCTATATCCAGCCCAAGAACATTGACCTGGTCACCCGCCGGGGCATTTTTACGGAGACAGAATTCCGTGCCCGGCACAACATTCATCTGGAGTCCTATAATAAGATCGTGAATATTGAAGCCCGTACCATGGTGGACATGGCCCAGCATCAGATTCTGCCTGCCGCTCTTCACTATACCCATGCCCTGTGCGATACGGTAAACGCCAAGGCCCAGATTGGTGCTGCATGCAAAGCAGAAACTGCAATGATTGCGGATCTCTCCACCCACACCGACGCATTGTATGATGCCATCTACAACCTGAAACGGGCACTGACCTTTGTTCCCAAAGACCCGGAAAGCGCCGCCCGGTATTACCACGATACCATCACGGCGGAGATGACCAGCCTGCGGACGGAAGCGGATATTTTGGAAACCATCACCGACAAAGCTTACTGGCCTTATCCAACCTATTCAGACCTACTATTTTATTAAAAGGAGAGCAGACTATGAATAACGTAAAATCCATCTGTTATGAAAAGCGTGCCCAGGTGGTTGTGAAAAACCTCCGCAGCCGTCACTTTGACGCTTATTACTGCGCGACCAAAGAGGAAGCCCTTCGTCAGGCCCTGAGCCTGATCCCGGAGGGGGCTACAGTGGGCTGGGGCGGCTGTGCCAGCGCCGAAGAAATCGGCCTGGTGGATGCTGTCCGCAAGGGAAATTACCATCCCATTGACCGGGATACTGCCAAAACTCCCGAGGAAAAGACACAGCTTATGAAACAGGCCATGCTGGCAGAGGTTTTCCTCACCGGCACCAATGCCCTGAGCCAGGATGGAGAGCTGGTAAACATCGACGGCACCGGCAACCGGGTGGCAGCCATTGTATATGGTCCGGATTCCGTGATTGTCATTGCGGGCATGAACAAGGTATGCCCCACGCTGGAGGACGCCGTGACCCGGGCAAGAACTGTGGCAGCGCCCCTGAATTCCCAGCGGTTCGCCATCCAGACCCCCTGCAATATGACCGGCACCTGTTCCGACTGTAAGAGCCCTCAGTGCATCTGCAATCAGATCCTCATTACCAGACACTGCCGTCCTGCCGGACGGATCAAGGTGATACTGGTAGGGGAAGATTTGGGCTTCTGATTGGGGGACGTTCCATGCTTCAAAAGCTAACGTCCCTTGTGAAAAATCACTGGGATATCGTCACATATCTCTTTTTCGGCGTTTTGACCACGGTGGTCAATTACCTGATTTATCTTCCGGCCTACAATCTGCTTCACCTGTCTGCCGCTGTCAGTAACGCGGTTGCCTGGGTCGTGGCGGTGGCGTTTGCCTATCTGACCAATAAGCCCTTTGTGTTTCATAGCAACGACTGGTCCCGGAAGACGGTGGTCCCGGAACTGATGAAATTTGTAAGCTGCCGCCTGGGCTCCGGCGTCCTGGAGACGGTGATCCTGCTGATTACCGTTGACCTGTTCCATTGGAACGGCAACATTTGGAAGCTGGTTACCAGCGTCCTTGTGGTGATACTCAACTATGTTGCCAGCAAGCTGCTGGTATTCAGAAAAAGCGAGGAGAATCCATGAATCGGGAAAACAAACGCAGACAGTATGAAAAGGGCTACTATAAGAACCACGCCTGTGAGGAATCCTTTTCCTGCAAAAATTGCGGGCGGCTGGTAGTGCCCGCCGGCGCGGGCAGTGACCATCGGAATCATTGCCCCAATTGCCTTCACAGCCTCCATGTGGATATTGAACCGGGAGATCGGGAGAGCGATTGCGGCGGCATTATGGAGCCCATCGCCGTATGGGTCCGGGGGAAAGGAGAGTGGGCCATCATCCACCGCTGCCGCCGGTGCGGTGAGCTCAGCTCCAACCGGGTTCTGGCAGACGATAATCCCATGAAGCTTATGTCCATCGCCCTGAAGCCCCTGACCAATCCGCCCTTCCCATTGGAGCGGATTGAGGAAATGACCGCCCTGATGGGGGGAGAAGGGGAGCTTCCGGAAGCCTACCGGAAGAAGGACGGGGAAGAATAGGCCTGCCCTTGCCGGAAACGGATTGTTCACACTTTCGCAACAAAATGTTTCATCCTCGTTCAGACCCGTTGGGTATACTTTTCTGAAAGGAATCTGAAGGAAAGGATGGGATAGCCGTGAAGCAGCCGGAAGTGAATCTCCGGAATTTCCGCCTGAATCGGCTGGGCACTCCGGAATACCGCCATTTGTTGTGGCTACTGTTCTGGCCCGTCTACCTCCTGCGGTATGCAATTCTGGAAAGCATGACCCCGGCGGCAGGGTATACCGTGATCCACTGTGCACTGGATGACCGGATTCCGTTTTGTGAGTGGTTTCTGATCTTCTACGTCAGCTGGTACGTGGTGATTGTAGGAATGCAGCTGTACACGGCTCTCTACGATGTGGCGGCGTGTAAACGGTACAGTAAGTTCCTGGTTATCTCCATGACCATTTCCACTTTGACCATTGTGCTTTTCCCAACCTGTCAGGAGCTTCGTCCCGAGACCTTTCCCAGGGATAACGTTCTCACCCGTTTGATGGGCTTTATCTACAGCGTGGATGATAACTGCGGGGTGTTCCCTTCGGAGCATGTGATTGGTGCCGTTGGGGTATTCCTGGCTACCGCTCATTGTAAGAATCTCCGGACACCAGGGAAACTGACGGTGGTGGGAATTCTTTGCGGCTTGATTATCATGTCCACGGTCTTTGTTAAGCAGCACTCCGTTTTGGATATTGTGGGAGCTATCGTGCCCTGTGGGGTAGCCTACTACTTTGTGTATGTGAAAAAAGAATCCAGGGTCAGGGAACGGATAGCCAAACTCAGAAGAAAGCCCTTCGGGGCTTAAAAAGAAAAACGCCTCGCGGTCTGCGAAGCGTTTTTTCTTGCATTGGCGTCTGTTTTCTGCTAGGATAGAGAAAAGCGGGGGATAGAGATATGGATATTTTATATATGGATGCGGATATCCTGGTGTGCATCAAGCCAGCCCGGGTTCTTTCCACCGACGAACCGGGTGGGTTGCCGGATCTGCTGCGGGAGGAACTCCAGAATCCCAAGGCCGATATCCGCACGGTCCATCGGCTGGACCGGGTGGTCAGCGGCGTCATGGTTCTTGCCAGGAACGCTGCCGCTGCCTCGGAGCTGTCCCGGCAGATTCGGGAAGGCGTCTTTATCAAAGAATACCTGGCGGTCCTTCACGGGTGTCCGGCGGAGGCCCAGGGCACCCTCTGTGACCTTCTGTACCGGGACAAAGCAAGACGAATGACCATGGTCACGGATACCCCCGGAAAGGGCGTACAGGAGGCGGTACTGGACTATCGGGTGCTATCTCAGGCTCGGGATATGTCCCGGGTACAAATTCGCCTCCACACCGGCAGAACCCACCAGATCCGGGTTCAGTTTGCCAGCCGGGGAATGCCCCTGATCGGGGAGCGGAAGTATGCGGTTTTGGAGGACGAATGTGAAATTGCTCTGTGGTCGTATCGGATCGGGTTTCACCATCCCGCCACCGGAGAAAAAATGGAGTTTACAAAGGAGCCGCCGGAGTGCTACCCCTGGACGGTATGTTAAACAGCGCCGCAGAGGTTTCCTGCGGCGCTGTTCTGCTAAGTAATCGGCTTATGTCGATATGTCCGGTACATAGCCGGAATCAGAATCAGAGTCAGAATGAAATAAAGAAGCAAGCAGACGGGCAGGGAACCGACCACCTTTTTCCCGAAAGAGAGCAGATCAAAATAGGACACACTCAGTCCGATATTCAGCAGACGGTCAGGGAGAAGGGACAGGATTTTTCCCAGATATCTGGCGCCTTCCAGGTCTGGCAAAAAGGAGGGAAGAAAAATAATCACATAGGGGATGGTCACAGCCAGAAGGGAGGTCCGGGTTTTCGCCGATACCCACATGACGAGGAAGGATGTGAACAGATTTCCCAGATAACCGCCGAAAACGATCAGCAGGTAACATTGGCCCACGGTGAGGTTATAGAAGCATTTCCAGAAGAAAAGCTGAATGGGACAATTCCATCCGTCAAAACCAAGATATCCCAGGGTCAGTAATGTGTAGGCGAGTATGCTGGCCCAGTACATGGCTGTTACCAGCAGAAAGCCTGCTTTGATTTTTGCCCAAACTGCCTGGTTCCGACCATGGAAGGTGGAAAAGAAAATGGAGTCGGAATGCCATTTAAACTCATTGGAGAAAATGCCTGCGGTCAGGTAACCAAGGACCAGGGAACAGAGCATAATCACGGTAGTCGCGTACTCGATGGCTTGCTGCCATCCCTTTGCGTAATCATAGGTAATCGGTGTTTCCAGGGCTTCGTATTGGGAGATGAGGTATTCCTTTTCCGCGTTGTTTAAACGATAATAGCCATCGTCTGTGGTGTCGTCCAGCCACGTCTTTAAAAGCTTGATCCGATTGGAATAGAAGTCCTTTGCCTGCTCCGGAACAAGTCGGTCTGCTTTGTAGTAGTCAAAGGAGCGAAAACCATCTGCGAAGGAATATTTAAGCATAAACAGAATGTCCGAAATGCCTTGCTTCCAGCCGTAGGCAATGTCATTTTGCTGATAATCCTGGGATTGCGCTTCCGGAGTGGTGTTGATCCGTTGGTTTTCCCGGATCACTGCTTGCAGTTTTTCCTCGTCCAGAACGCCTGCCCATTCTTTTTTGGCTTCACGCAACTCTTCAATGGCGTGAAAGCCTCGTTCTTTTTCGCCCTGTTCATTGACCCATTCCACACTGGGTCCCGCAAACCAGAAGGAAACCAGCACTGCAATGGTCATCAGCACCAGGGCGACCTTGCCCCCGGAGGTTCCCAGAACCTTTTTGATTTCATAGCGTACCATGTTCGTCACCGGCCCTTTCTCCAAAGTAGTAGAGGAACACATCCTCCAATGTGGCGTCTTCTTCCACAGCATTGGCACTTGGTGCATTGGCAGACAGAATCCGCAGTTCCGCCCCGCCGGAAACGGTTTTCACATTGGATACCTGGTACTTATGAATTACCCGGTCCATGTTTTCCTTCTTCACACCGCACCGCCAGACCTTCCCGGGCATGGAAGCAATCACTTCTTCCGCCGTACCGGAGATGGTGATTTCTCCGTCCTTCATCAGCAGGATTTCCCCGGCAATGTATTCCACATCCGAAACGATATGGGTGGACAGCAGCACCACCCGATCCTCGCTCAGCTCGCTGATCAGGTTCCGGAACCGGATTCGTTCACTGGGGTCAAGGCCAGCGGTAGGCTCGTCCAGAATCAGAATCTTAGGATCGTTCAGCATGGCCTGGGCAATGCCCACCCGGCGCTTCATGCCGCCGGACAGGGTTTTCATTTTCTTGCCCCTGGCCTTTGTCATGCCCACCTGGCCTAACAGAATTTTGACCCGCTGCCTGGCAACGCTTTCCCGGATTCCCTTCAAGGATGCAATGTAGAGAAGGTAGTCCTGTACGGTAAAATCCGGGTAAAACCCATAATCCTGGGGCAAATACCCCAGCAGACGCCGGTATTCTCCGTCCATCTGGAAAATGTCCTTGCCGTTCCAGGTGATGCAGCCGGAGGTGGGCTGAATGAGGGTGGTCAGCATTCGCATCAGGGTGGTTTTTCCAGCGCCGTTGACACCCAACAGCCCGTAGACTCCATTTCTCAGGGTGTAGCTTACGTTTTGAACGGCGGTTACATCCCCGAAGTGTTTGGTTAAATTGGAAATTTTCAGCTCCATAATGGTTTCGTCTCCCATAATTTTCTCATGTTTCGCTGTCCCCGGATCATGCTGTAGAAAAGGAACAGGACGGACAGCGCCAGCATCCCCGCCCAGACCAGAGGAGAAATCGCTGTGTATACACGTTCCGTCATTACCACAAGACCCCACAGCAGTGTCCACACCATGCACAGCAAAATGGATAGCACCTCAGAGAATTTCCGGCTGTACAGGCAGGTAAAGCAGATGCAGCAGCTGACATTGAAGGGAAGAAGAAAGCTGATGAGCATTTCCCAAAGGGTGAGCTGTCCCAGACGGGAGACGCCCAGAAGGAAAAGGGTAATCATCAGAAAATCGACGCCCATAAACAGGGTCAGCCTTGCCGCGTAGATTTGGCGCAGGGAATAGTAGGCGGTACATTCCACTTCCATTGCACCGTAGCTGCGGTTCTTCCAAAGCTCCGGAAGAGTTAATATGGCAAACAGAGGAGCGGTGATGCCCAGGCATTTTTGCAGATACATGGGCGTCTCGGATGCGGACAGAAGCAGCAGAGCCAGTGCAAGGAACAAACCCTGGAAAAGCCACCAGCGCTTCCCGATATAGCGGCTCTGCTGAATCAGAAAGTCGAACCGGGACAGGGGAGCGGCGGCTTCACTCCGGTAAAACGCTTCCTTAGATAAAAGAACAGTTCTTGCGATTTTTTCTTCATTACAGGGGATATTCAGCCTCATGGGGTTTCCTCCTCTCCCAAAAGTGATCTCAGCAATTTTTTGGCCCGGCTGATTCGGTACTTGACCAGGGGAAGACCGATACCGAGAATGTTGGCGATTTCCGTCTGCCTGCGTTCCTGAAGGAAAAACAGAACAGCGGTTTCCCGAAGCTCCTCAGGCAGCCGGACAAGAGCCAGACGAACCTCTGCCAGGTCTTCCGGCTCCTCTGCGGCAGGCTCAGGAATCTCCTCCAGGGAGAGAGGCTTCACCCGCCGCCAGTCATCCCGGCAGCAGTTCCCGGCAATGACATAGAGATAGTTCACTGCCTTGCCATAGTGTTGATATTTGGGCAGAGAACGGAAAAACCGGAGGAAGGTTTCCTGGGTCATATCCTCGGCACTTTGCTGATCACAGGTATGGATACGGCAGTATTGGAGGATTTGGGGATAATACTTGCGCACGAATTCTTCAATGGCATCCTCGTCCCCGTTTTTCATTCTGCGAATCAACCGCGAATCCTCGTTCAAGCTTCCACCTCCCGTCCGGCATTGAAAAGCGCTTTCATATAGTATAACGGTTTGGAAGGGGAAAAAGATAGTGCTGCTTTGAATTTTTACAGAAGTGGAACATCGTTTTTCCGATTGATTTTCGAAAATCAATCGGGGTAGAGGCAAAAGAAAGCGTGCAGCTATCGCCGGTTATACGCTGAAAACCGCTTATGAGCGATGAGATTATTTTCAATAATCACTCCCTAACTTGTCAATAATGGTTGACAGAAGAACAATAATCTGGTACATTACTAAACGTAAGGGGAGTAGCCTGCACGGCATTTGCTGTGTTTGCTGGGCCGTCAATACGATCTTATGATCCGGTCCCGTGATGAAATGGTGAGACTTTGCTGTTTTATGTAACAGCAGAGTCTCTTTTTTTATGCTTCCCTTAACAAAAAATAAAGGAGACATGATATGACGATTGCGCAGCTTTTTCTTTTCCTGGTAAAGCTTTTGGCCGGGACAGGGGTGTTCCTGGTGGGCGTGCATATGCTCACCTCCAACATTGAGCAGGTTGCTACCGGGAAAATCAAAGAACTGTTCGGAAAAACCGCCGACAAACGGCTCCTGAATGTGGGTATCGGAGCGGCTACCACGGCCCTGATCCAAAGTTCCGGCGTGACCACAGTGCTGATCGTAGGCTTTGTCAATGTGGGGGTAATCAGCCTCTATCAGGCCACAGCCATGATCATGGGCGCTAACATTGGTACGACCATCACCGCCCAGATCGCCGCCCTGAGCGCATTTCCCATTACCACCTATATCCAGCTCCTGGCCTTTATCGGAATCATGATGAGCATGATCTGCAAAAAAGACGAGGTGAAAAAGACGGGCATGATCCTGGCCGGATTGGGTCTGGTTTTTGTGGGACTGTCCCTGATGTCCAGCTCCATCAAATCCAGTCAGGACGCCGTCCAAGTTCTCTTCGAGTCGGTGACCAATCCGGTTCTGCTTCTGTTCATCGGTGTGTTTCTGACGGCGCTGGTGCAGTCCAGCTCCGCAACCACTTCCATTATCATCGCTATGTCGGTGGCTGGGCTGACCATCGGAACCGGGGGAAATGAGATGCTGTATGTGATCCTGGGCACCAACATCGGCTCCTGCGTCACCGCCTTGATGTCCTCCTTCACAGCGGGAACCAACGCCCGGCGGGCTGGTCTGATCCATCTTATGTTTAACACCATTGGCTCTGCGATCTTCTTCGTGATATTGCTGTGCTGGCCGGATTTCATGGAAATGACCTTCCGCCGGTGGTTTCCCACGGCTGCCACGCAAATCGCTATGTTCCACACCTTCTTTAATGTGGTCTGCACCATCCTGTTCTTGCCGCTGAGCGGCCTCTTTGTAAAGGCCTCTCAAAGGTTAATTCCAGAGCAGGCGACCAATACCCCGGTAACCTATCTGGACGAGCGTATGCTGGCTTCGCCGTCTCTCGCCATTTCCCAGTTGGAAAAGGAGCTGATTCGGCTGTCGGACACCGCTATGGATGCCTTCCGCACCGGCTACCGCTCCTTTGAAAAGAAGGACAAATCGCTTATTGAATCTACCCACCAACGGATTGAAGAGGCCAATGAAATCTGCCAGGGAATGGTTGACTACCTGATCCATTTATCCGCAAAGAATAGGCTCACGGAGGATCGGCGAATCTCTGACCTTCACAGCAATGTGGGCGACATCATGCGTATCGCGGAAATCGCGGACAACTTTACTAAGTATACCCAGAAGCGTATCAGCCAGAACCTGGAGTTCTCCGATGGGGTTCAGGAGGAACTGAGGGGTATGGTGGAGCAGGTGGAAGAACAATACCGTCTCACCAAGCGGCTGATTGAGGAGAAGGATCCCCAGCTCATTTCTCAGATCGACCAGGTAGAGGAGCAGGTGGACGGCATGCGCAAGCGCCTCATCGACAACCATATCCAGCGGCTGAATCGAAAAGAATGCAAGGCCGAATCCAGCGGTGTGTTCATCAATATGGTCTCCAACCTGGAACGTATGGGAGATCATCTGACATACATTGCGCATACCATAGACTGAGAGGAGTGTTTTCTTGATGATCACATCTGTTCTGCTGTTTGCCGTTGGTCTGGTACTGCTCATCAAGGGCGGAGACTGGTTTGTGGATGGCGCCACCGGCATCGCCCGCCGCTTCCACCTGCCCGACATCATAGTAGGTGCTACGGTTGTCTCCATTGGCACTACCTTGCCGGAGGTCATGGTTTCTGCCACCGGTGCCCTGCAAGGCCAGGGAGCCATGGCCTATGGCAATGCCATTGGCTCCATTATCTGCAATACTTCCCTCATCGCGGCCATTTCCGTAGCCTGCAATCCCGGCCCTGTAAACGTCAAAACCATGAAAATGCCTGTCATTTTCTTCTTCAGCTCCGCTGCCGTGTATTGCGTGGCTGCCTATTTGCTGGGGGAGTTTCCCAGATGGATGGGCATTATCCTGCTGGCCATCTTTGTCGTATACCTGGTGATCAATGTACGCCAGGGCCTCAAAAATCCCGAATCTGTGGAATCCGAAGAAGGAAAAACGGACGGGCAGGAAAAGCCTTTGATTCAGGAGATTTTTTGGCTGGTGGTGGGCGCGGCCCTCATTGCCCTGGGGGCTAACCTTTTGGTGGAGCACGGTACCATCATTGCCCAAAAACTGGGGGTTCCTGAGACTGTCATCGCCCTTACCTTTGTTGCTTTGGGAACCAGCCTGCCGGAGCTTGTTACCACCATTACCTCCCTGCGGAAGGGTCATGCTTCCCTGGGCATTGGAAACGTCATCGGTGCCAATGTATTTAACCTTGTTCTGGTTTCCGGTTTGGCTGTAACCCTGGCTCCTTTTGAAGTCCCTGTGGGGAAAACACTCTTGGGTCACAACGCTTCGCTGGTACTGGACATTCCCTTGATGCTGGTGGTTATGCTGCTGTTAACGGTGCCCGCCCTGACCCGGAAAAAGCTGGCTCGATGGCAGGGTATTACGCTGCTTTCCATTTATGCGGCTTTCTGCCTGTTCCAATTCTTTATCTGATGTGTTTTTTAACTGTAAAACCGGCAAATATGTCCGGCTGACAGGAGAAAATAACCGAAAACGGTATTCTCTGTGTGACTGAAAAGCCGCTGTACCCATAACTGCAAGGGTACAGCGGCTTTGTTCGTTCGCGGAGATGAATCATTTATTCTGTTACATCGTGCAGTGACTCTATAATAAGTTGGGCACCAAGCTGGAACCCTGCAATAAATGCAATTCGCTCATATTCTGCGCAAAGTGCAATTGCAAGTCCAAACACACGGTTGCTATGCTGAAGAACGCAACCCCCGAGCAATGCAGCGACTATGTCAAATGTGTCATTGATGAATGTGCCCCCGGCGGCGGCTTCCTGTTCTATAACCAGACACCGCTGCTTTACGCAAATGATGCCAAACCCGAAAATGTGATCGCAGCTATCCGGACAGCCAATGAATATGGCAGAAAGTGAGAGATATGTTATGGAAGAGAAGGTCAACATTCAAGAGCTTCTGGAACTCCTGAAAAATGACGCGTCCTGGGAACCTGATCCCGAGATCCGGGAAATGGTTGTTCAGATGTTTTCCTATTACTATGAATGGTAGGGAGGAAGACAATGAAAAAACAAAGCATGAAAAATGGCATTCTGGTCATGTTTTCCAGTTTCTTTCTGGTGGCCGGCACAGTTCTGTATCTCAACTATGTTACTGTTTGCTATAACACGCTGGGTGGTGTAGACACTACCATTTCCGGCACAGCCATGGCACTGGTTTCCCTTGCGGGCTTTTTCCTGGCAGCCATTATCGGTGCCTGGATTCAGAAAACCAAGACCAGGAGAGGTCAGTACCGCCCTTGGATTCTGGGCAGTGCAATCGTGTCTGTACTGGCAGGTTTCTTAATGCTGTTCAATTTCAGCTCGCCTTTGGTCAACTGTATCGTCATCACAATCGGCTATCTGCTGGTTTCCTGTGCGGCGGATGCCTCCTTCGTGGTACAGTACGGTGCTTATGAAAAGCTCAGTCAGGGCGACTCCGGAGCCAGAGCAACGATTTCCGGTCTTGCTATGGCGGGCAGCAATGCCGGGTATATCCTGTACGGTGTTGCATTTCCCTTCCTGCTGGGTGTGTTTGGCGGCGAGACAGCTGGTTCTGCCAGCTATGCCGGTGCCCACGGTGTCATGGCGGCTCTGGCAGTTGCCGGTGCCCTGATCCTGTATTTCATTACCAAACCTTTTGATCGTGACAACCGTAACTCCACAGAAGAGGGCACAGTGGAATCTACCTCGCTGATTGACCTGCTGAAGAGCGTTGTGCAGAACCGTATATTGCTGGCAGTGGCCTTGGCTGACCTGTTCCGCTGGGCAAGCTATTTTGCATTTACTTATGTGCTTGTCTACCAGTGTATGTTTGTTTTGGGGGACTTTGATATGACCGTCTACGGCCTTGGTATGACCCTGTGTTCCATAGGCGGTGTGGTTGGCTCCATGCTGGCTCCCTGGTTCCAGAAAATTCTGGGCGGCAGAAAGAAAACCTGCATCATTATGTCCATTCCTTACTTCCTCGGCTTTATTATCTTCGGATTCGTCAGCAACAGTGTGCCGGGCATGCTGATCTGTTTTGCGTTGGTCACAATTCCCCAGACAATCGTGCACGATTCAGATACGCTGCTGTACATGGATGCCGGTGAGGTGTGGTATAACAAAACGGGAAATGATACCCGTGCCTTTACCATGAGTGCCAATTCTCTGGTTTCTAAAATCAGTATGATGATCGCATCCTTTGCTTACGGGATCATCCTGACCGCTTCAGGTTGGACAGTGGACGCACTGGAACTGACAGCAGAGGGCTGCACAACCCTGAGCCGACTGACTGGTTTTGTTCCCGCTATCGGCGTGGCGGCCTATGCAATTGTACTTCTGCTTATGCACAACGTTTCCGATAAGGAAATGGTACGCTGTATCGAGGAAAATGCGGTCAAAGATGCAGAACTGTCCGGAGAAAGTATGTAATTTTCGACATTAAGGAGGGAACGATTGGTGGAAGAAAACACCTATACCTTTATGGATATTTTGAAAGCAGCCGCTGAAGATGAGCAGTGGGATGCCCCCGTGGAAACACGGGAGATGCTCTATATCCTGCCTGATTCTATTCTGTATATGTAAAGGCGGTTGTTATGATGAAAAATGAAGACAATGCGCGGAAATTGTATGCGGAAAGAGTGGAAAATATTTGGAAAACCGTGAATCGGAACAATCCGGATTATATCCCTGTATTAGCCAATACAGCTCAGGCTACTGTCAGTTATGCCGGGAAAACATACCGTGAGGCGCTTCAAGACAAGGAAAACTAGCCTTCCCGTCATATGGTACATGCAATCACTCATATATTGGGAACGAGGGAGGTGTTGACTACTGAAACACAGAGAGTTTATATATGTTGGCGACCCTATTCCAGAAATCAATGAGCAGGAGCACGCAGCGTTTCTTTTGAATGTTCAGAAGTCAATCCTTTTCTCTTTGGAAAAAAGGAGCTTGCTGA
>CAYRDE010000037.1:0-16332 GCA_964422935.1 uncultured Oscillospiraceae bacterium
TCCGGGTGCCGGTGGTGCGCAGCCACTCCATTTCCGTCAGCTGCCACTTTGACGTACCCGTCACCGTGGAGCAGGCGAGAGAAGTGATTGCGGCGGCTCCCGGCTGCAAGCTGGTGGATAACCTTGCGAAGAAGGAATACCCCATGCCTCTGGACACCTCCGACCAGGACTTGGTCTTCGTAGGCCGGATTCGTCCCGACCTGACCGATGACAATGGCCTGTGCCTGTGGTGCTGCGGCGACCAGGTCCGCAAGGGTGCGGCTACCAATGCCGTCCAGATCGCGGAGCTGCTGGTGAAATAAACAAGAAAAGGAAGGGAAACGCACAGTGTCGTTTCCCTTCCTTTTTATTTGATTTATTCTTCATCTGTGTCTTCGTCGAAGGCGTAGTCGTTTAGCTCCGGAAAGTCCAGAAATTCCGCTAATGTCATGTTGAAGGCAAGCGCAACCTTGTGCAGGGTCTTGACCCTGGGATTTTTCGTAAGGCCCCGAATAATATTGTCCAGCGTAGACTGCTTCACATCGCTCATGGTTGCCAGGCGGTTGATGCTAATTCCCCGCTGCCTGCATAGCTCCCGAATCCGTTTTACGAAGATTTCCGAATAGTCCATTTCCGCTCACCCTGTTATCCGCTTTACCCGCTTGCGGGTTAGTAAGATCATAACAGCAGAAGCAGGCATTATTACCCGAATACGGGTATTTTGGGATAAAAACATAAAACTCCCTTATGTCCAACGCCGCCCCGGTGTCTGACGTATTGCCCTCTCAGTCAAAAATCTTTGATTTTTGACTGAGAGGGCAGCTCAACGTGACTGAGCGCGCTACTCCGTCCCCCCTGCCAGGGCTTCGATTCCCTCTGCCAGCGCTTCCGCCGCGGTGAGCGCCTCCTGCCGCGTATTTCCCGCCGCCCCTATCTCAATCAGCAGCGCCTCCCCCAGCATGTCCTGGTTGTACCTGGCTCCCCGGATCTGTAGCGGTCGGGTAATCCCCGGATGCTGCCGTTCCAGAATGGCGTGAAGCTTCAGCCCCAGGCTCAGGTTTTCCTCATACCCTTCATGGTTGCCTCCAATCACCACCATCAGCTGGGCAGAGTCCTTTCCGTCCACCACCGCCTCCGTCCGCATCTGCTTCCCGCTGCCCCCGGAGGCGTCCCGGTGAAGGTCCAGCACCAGCCGGATGGTGGGATAGGCCTCCAGATAGGCCCGGATGGATTCCCGGGCGTCGGTGTAGGAGCCGTTGTAGGAGGGGTAGTCGTGGAAGGTCCGGTCCTGAATGGCGATAATTCCCCCTTCCGCCAGCTTTTCCCGAACCCTTTCTCCGATGGCGAGCATGTTGTACCCTTCGTCCCGGGTCCGCCAGGCGGCGGTTTCCTCATAGCTTTCTCCGTTTTTCGTATAGCTCTCCGTGGTGTGGGTGTGGAGAATCAGCACCGTAGGCTCCTCCCCCCGCAGCTCCCACCGGAGGGGAGAAGCAAGCAGGGCCCCAATGTCCGGGCTTTTCCCGCTGGCATTGTAGAGGCTGACCTCCCCCGGATCGGAAAAGGTCGGGCCGGGAGGCTCCGTAGCCGGAACCGTCGCGGCGGCGGGAGATTCCATGAAATCCGGGGAAAAGGCCTCTATAGACGGCGAAAACCGGACATCTCGTCCGGTTTCTAAAAATAGGAAAAAGGCGGCGGTATTTGGGTTATCCAGCCGGGAAAGCAACTTTCCCGGCACCCCGGTGCCAAACAGCCGCAGCACCAGAGCGCACAGAAGGGCGGTCAAACCCACCCGCACCGTTCGCTGCTCCAAATCCGTCCCCCCTTCTCACGACGGCCTATGCCTTCGGCCTCCACTTGGGCCTTGTCCGAAGCTCCAGCCGGAGCTGCCGGAAAAACCGGGTCAGCAGGTCGGCGCATTCCGCCTCCCGAATCCCCCGCTCCACCACCGGATGGTGGTTAAAGCCCATGTCGAACAGGCTGCACACCGACCGGACAGATCCCGCCTTCTCATCCCCCGCCCCGTAGACCACTCTGGGAATCCGGGCGTTGAGGATGGCCCCGGCGCACATGGGGCAGGGCTCCAACGTCACATACAAGGTACACTCCCAAAGCCGCCAGCCCCCCAGCGTCTCACAGGCCTGAGCGATGGCCTCCAGCTCCGCATGGGCCAGGGCGTTCTTCTCCTTCTCCCGGCGGTTTCTGCCTCTGCCCACGATCTCGCCCTTCCGGACGATGACACAGCCCACCGGCACCTCCCCGTCGGCGAATGCCTCCCGGGCCAGGCTCAGGGCCTCGTCCATATAATCGGTATCCTCCATTTTGCTCCCTCCCTGTCTTTCCCCTATCATACCGGAAAGTCAGGAAAAAGGAAAGAGAAATTTTTACTTCCTCAGTATACCACAGGGGCAGCGGATTTTTTGCCGAAGGGACAAACGAAGATTCCCCCAAAGCAAAGCTTTGGGGGATGGCTGTTCAGGCGTTTTTCGGTTTTTTCTGTCCGGCGTTTTTCTTCTTTCTCCTGAGTTCTCCCTTCCGGTCGAAGAAGAAGGCCGCCGTCAGGTTGATGGTCAGGGTGGCAAGGATTGCCAGCACCGCCTCCCAGACAAGGCAGCTGACCGCCTTCCATACCATGTCCGTAACCTCCATGGCGCCGAAGCCTCCGGAGATCATCCACATGATGATGGTCAGCACCAGTCCCAGCAGCCCCAGCAGGGCGCCGGCGATCCGCTGGGTAAACCGCCAGGCGTTCACGCTGCCCATGCCGTAATAGCACCGGTAGCCGAAATAATAGTTGGCCTCCTTGGGGGCCAGAAACAGGTAGCTCAGGCCCAGGATCAGAAGAACCACCGGGCCAATCATTACCGCGAATCTGCATACCGTCACCAGGCTTCCAAAGACCTTGCTCAGGTCCGGCAGCAGAGAGGCCGGGTCGAAGCCGTCCATCAGGGCCTTAATGGACGCAATGTCCAGCTCCGGTTCTGTGGCGGCAGTGGCAGCCGTGGCGGCTGCCAGGGTCATAAACGTCATTATTTTTCCTCCAGGAATTTGCTGATCTCCCGCATGAAGCTGCCCGCGTCCTGGAATCGGTGATAGATAGAGGCAAAGCGAATGTAGGCCACCTCGTCCAGGGTTTTCAGCCGCTCCATGACCATCTCACCAATTTTGTCCGTGGTGATTTCCCGTTCCAGGGTGTTCTGGATGGTCTGTTCGATCTCGGTTGTGATGCGGTCCAGGTCATTGACATCCACCTTCCGCTTGTCAAAGGCGCGGATCATGGAGCTCATAACCTTGTTTCGGTCAAAGTTCTGCCGGGTGCCGTCCCGTTTCACCACGATGATGGGCAGGCTTTCCACTACCTCATAGGTGGTAAACCTGCGCTGGCACTTCATACATTCCCGGCGGCGGCGAATGCTCAGCCCATCCTCAGAATGACGGGAATCTACGACCTTGCTTTCCTGATCGCCGCAAAATGGACATTTCATAAGAAATCCCCTTCCCTTTCGTAGATTATGTTCTACTATACCAGATTTTATGAAAACTGTCCAGTTTTTTTTGGAATTTTCCCCGGGAAAGCCTTGCCGTTTGGTGCAAATCAGGGTACAATGATTGGAAAAGGCAGCCTTACCCTCCTGCCGGGGCTGCCTGAGTTTCCAAAAAGGAGTATCTTATGAAGCAAGCATCCTGGTTTGCCCTCTGGGGCGGTCTGTTTATTTTATGCGCCGGACTGGGTTTTATCCCGGAGCCCTCCGGCGTCCTGCGGGGGGTACTGACAATCTGCTCCCTGGTTTTCTTCCTTCCCGGCGCCGTTCTGGTGTACCGGGGAACCCGGGAGGGAGACACCCATACCCTGGCCCTTGTCCGCAATCTCGCCGCCGCCTCCCTGGGGCTGACCCTGGTGCTGCTGGTTTTGAATCTGCTCACCGCCCTTCGGTCAGAGCTTTTGGGGGATGTGCTGTACTATGTACTGGTTATCGTCTCCAGCCCCATGGTGTGCAGCGGCTATTGGGCACTGAGCCTGTTTTTGTGGGCCTGTCTGCTGATCGGAAGCATCCGGGGGATGAAGCAATAGGCCATGCTTTAGGGGCTGCCTCATCAGAGGCAGCCCCTAAAAGATTATTTCTCTTTTAAAATCCGCGAATAGCCCTTGCCGTACTGAACGCACCGGGACACCCGGCTCAGCGTGGCAGAGGAAATCTCCGCCTGGGCCATGACCTGGCTGTAGGTGTTCCCTTCCATGAGAAGCTTTGCCGCAAAGCAACGCTCCGCCATGTTCTCTATTTCCTTCACGGTGCACAGGTCCTCAAAAAAGGCCTGGCAGTCCGCTTCACTTTGGATGCTCACAATCCGCTGATACAGTTCGGAGATATGCTCCGCTTTTTCCTTTGCGCCCATCTTATTCCTCCCAGGTATTGTCCAGGGCATTTCGCAGGAAGGCCCTGGTCTTTTCGCTTTGGGGATTGCCGAAAACCTGCTCCGGCGGCCCCATCTCCTCGATCACGCCGTCAGCCATGTACATGACCACATCCGCCACCTGCCGGGCAAATTCCATTTCGTGGGTCACCACAATCATGGTGTTGCCCCCGTTTTTTAGGCCCCGGATGACCCGCAGTACCTCCCCGGTCAGCTCCGGGTCCAGGGCGGAGGTTGGCTCGTCAAAGCACAGAATCTGGGGATTCAATGCCAGCGCCCGGGCAATGGCCACCCGCTGCTGCTGACCGCCGGACAGCTGATGGGGATAGGCATCCGCCTTGTGCAGGAGACCCACCCTTTGGAGCAGCTCCTCCGCCTTCGCCTTATTTTCCGCCGCAGTGCCCCGCTTCAGCAGATTGGGGGCCAGGGTGATGTTCTCCAATACGGTATACTGGGGGAACAGGTTGAAGTTCTGGAAGACCAGGCCGAAGTGGAGCCGGTTCTCCCGAATCTCCTTTTCACTCTGGGACAGCAGCTGCTTGCCCCTGACCCAGATCTCCCCTTCATCCGCGGTTTCCAGGAAGTTCAGGCACCGCAGAAGGGTTGTCTTGCCGCTGCCGGAGGAGCCGATGATGGCCAGCACCTGACCTTCCTCCAGGGAGAAGCTGACCCCTTTTAATACATCCGTCTCTCCGAAGCCTTTTTTAATATTTTTTACATCCAATACTGCCATAGCTTACCCTCTGAAATAGCCAAGTTTTTTGTCCAATTTGTCCAGCAGCACTGTCAGCACCCCGTTGAATACCAGATAGTACACGCCGGTAAAGAACAGAGGCCAGATCAGGCCTTCTTTTTTGCTGAAGCTTTCGCCTGCCCAGATGATCTCATAAATACCGATAATCCGTGCCAGGGAAGTGTCTTTTACCAGGGTGATAATCTCATTGCCCATGGGCGCCGTGATCCGCTTGATGACCTGGAGCAGCACCACCTTGAAGAAGATCTGGCTCTTGGTCATGCCCAGCACCTGGCCCGCCTCGTACTGTCCCCTGGGGATGGAATTGATGCCCCCCCGGTAGATTTCCGAAAAATAGCAAGCGTAGTTGATGGAAAATGCCACAATGGTTGCCTGGAACCGGGTGATTCCCATGATGCCGAACATCAGCCCCGGGCCGTAGAAGATAATAATGAGCTGGAGCATCAGGGGCGTGCCCCGGATCACCCACACGAACCCCCGGGTCAGCTTCCGCAGGGGCGTTAATCGGCTCATGGAGCCGAAGCAGACCACCAGTCCCAGGGGAATGGAGAAGAGCAGTGTGAGAAAAAAGACAGCCAGGGTTTGCTGGAATCCTGCCATGAGCTGCCAGAAGACCGTTGAAAACATGGATTTTCCTCCGTTTGTGTCTCGGTTATGACGCACAAAGTCTCCCTTTTGCAAGGGAGGCCTTGTGGTCAGTGAATCGTGAAAAGTGAAGAGTGAATCAGGAAAGTAAACGAGGCGTTTACTTCGCCAGGGTCAGGCTGTACTTCTCAGCCAGGGCGTCCAGGGTGCCGTCAGCCATCCACTTTGCCATCAGCTCGTTGAACTTGGCGGTGACGTCGGAGTCCTTCCGGAAGGCCACGCCGTATTCCTCGCTGGTCAGGCTGATGCCGGAGGCAAGATCCGCGTAGCTGGTGCCCTCGCCGGTCATGGCGTTTGCCATGGTGATGTCAATGACACAGGCGTCGGAGGTGCCAGCAGCCACTTCCATCAGCGCCGCCGCCTGATCCTGCAAGGTCACATAGCCGGTGATGCCCAGATCATCCAGCGCTGCCTGACCGGCGCTGCCGTTCTCCACGGCGAAGGTCAAATCCTTCATGCTGTCGGCGTCGGGGTAGTTGCCAACGACATCGGACTTCATCACCACCACCTGGGCGTTGATGACATAGGCGTCAGAGCAGTTGGAGTTGAGATTGACTTCCTCGGTGATGGTCATGCCGTTCCAGACCGCGTCGATGTTCTTGCTTGCCAGCTCCTGGAACTTCATACCCCAGTCGGTCAGAACAACAAACTCCACATCCACGCCCAGCTCCTTGGCGAACATCCGGGCAAACTCGGCGTCAAAGCCGGTCCACTCGCCGTTGTCGTCCTTATAGTCCATGGGGGCGTAGTCGGTGATGCCGACCACCAGCTTGCCCTTCTTCTGGATGTCCTTCAGGTCGGAGCCTGCGTCACTCTTGCCGCAGCCGGTGAAGCACAGCACCATCATTGCGATTGCCAGTACCAGACAAAGTTTCTTTTTCATAATGCATACCTCTCTTTCCCCTGTGGGGTGATTTCCTGTTTGATGATCCCATTGTACTTTATCAAGCTAAAGAAGTAAAGCACTTTTTCGGTTTTTCAGAAGCTTTGTAGGCTTCCACAATCCGGTATCCCTTCCAAGCCGCTTTAGTATGGTAAAGTGCATAAAGAATCCCGGGCATTTTCTTTTGTCCGGGCGCATATGCTGTCCCAGGACAGGAGGGATGGCTATGGCAGAGACGCAACTGCCCCACAAGCTGCAACTGAACGAACGGCATCAGCTGACCATGACCGGGGTCACGGAGGTGGTCAGCTTCGACGAGGGGGCCGTGGTTCTCAGGACCTCTCTTGGCACCCTCATCGTCCAGGGCAGAGAGCTTCAGCTCAAAACCCTTTCCCTGGACGGAGGCCAGGTCGCCGTAGACGGGGACATCTCCGCCCTGGTTTATGAAGAACCCCGGGCCGCTTCCGGGTGGCGGCGGCTCTTCGGATGACCCCCGGCGTCGCTGCCTACCGTCTGCTGTGGGGCCTGATTCTGGGGGCGGTGCTGGGGGTGTATTACGAATTCCTGCGGCCCCTGCGGCCTCGCCATGCCCTTGTGGGGGACGTGCTGTTTCTGCTGGGAACCGGCTGGTGCTGGCTGTATCTGGGCTTCGGGGTCTGCGGCGGGGACCTGCGGCTGGGGTATTTTCTGGCTCTGGGAATCGGCGGAGCAGTGTGGGAGAGCACAGTCGGCCCCTGGCTGGGGCCGGTTTTCCGGGGAATCTGGAAAATATTCGGTAGGGTCTGGGCCCTTTTTCAGCTCCCATTTAAAAAAATTTCAAAATTTTCGAAAATTTTGTTTGCATCTGGGGAAAAATGGGTTACAATGAGAAGAGCAAGCATTTTACGAAACAGACGGCGGGGAGGACCGAACCATGAAACAAGCAAACATTCCCCAGAAAAAGCCAAAAGTGGTACTCCGGCAAAGTCCCCTGGCTCTGAAAATCATTTTGACACTGTTGATTCTTTTTTCCATCGCGTCTCTGGTGGCCCTGCGGTGGGTACACCTGGAGATGCGCAAGGAAATCGGCAGTCTGAAAACCCAGGCCGCTCAGGTGGAATACGCCAACGAGCTGCTGGAGCAGAAAAGCGAAAACATCGGCGGCGTCAACACCATTCAGGACATCGCCCGGGATGAGCTGGGTCTGGTGGACCCCAACACCGTTGTGATTACGCCGGATGTGGATTTCACCGAAGACGCCGCATCTCCCCCGGAGGCCGTCCAGGAAAGCGGCGAGAGCCTGCCCCAATCGTAATTCCGGCAGAGAATGCCAAATATATGGAGGAAACAAAGCATTTATGGAGTTAACCGTAGGAACTGTCCTGGAGGGCAAAGTAAAGTCCATCACAAGCTTCGGCGCGTTTATCGCTCTTGAGGAGAATAAGACCGGTATGGTACATATCTCCGAGGTGGCCAACACCTATGTCAGCGACATCCGTCAGCACCTGACGGAGGGGCAGGATGTGAAGGTCATGGTCATCGGCACCGATGGCGGCAAAATCAATCTGTCCATCAAGCGCCTGGAGCCCAAGCCCCAGCGTAGTGAGTCCGGCGGCAGCCGTTCCGGCTTCCGCGGCGGAAATGGCGGTCAGCGCCGGGAGGGGAATTACCAGCCCCGGGAGCAGAACCGTACCCAGCGGGCTCCTGTGCAGCCTCCTGCCCCCAAGACAGCCGACCAGCTTTTCGAGGAAAAGCTGAAGGCCTTTATGACCGAATCCGACAGCAAGCTGGCCTCTGTCAAGGCTTACTCCGAGCATCGCACCCGGAACAACCGGCGGCGGGGGTAAAAGCCCTCTCAGCCAGCCTTCGGCTGACAGCTTTCCCAACGGGAAAGCCGAGTGGGTCGTCTCATTTTTCTAAAACCTTAGCACCACGCCCTTGGCTCCCCCTTTGGGGGAGCTGTCTCAGTGCGCAGCACTGAGACTGAGAGGGAAAACCGAGGAAACGTTATGAAAACTGTGGTTATCACCGGCGGGTCCCGGGGCATCGGGGCCGCTGCCGTCGAGGCCTTTGCCGCCCGGGGGGACCGGGTTTATTTCCTGTATGAAAAGAACCATTGCGCCGCCGCCGATGTGGCCCGGCGTACCGGTGCCATCCCCATCTGCTGCGACGTTTCCCAGGCCCAGGCGGTGAAGGAGGCCTTTTCCCAGATCCCCGATGTGGATATTCTCATCTGCAACGCCGGGATCATGTACTTTGGCCTGCTCTCCCAGATGGCGGAACATGACTGGGATCGCCTTTTCAGCGTCAATGTCAAGGGGATCTATCACTGCGTCAATGCCGCCATGCCTGCCTTTCTTCGCAAACACACCGGCTCCATCATCACCGTTTCCAGCATGTGGGGCCAGGTAGGCGCTTCCTGCGAGGCCGCCTATTCCGCCACCAAGGGGGCGGTGATTGCCCTGACCAAGGCCCTTGCCAAGGAGCTGGGCCCCAGCGGCATCCGGGTCAACTGCGTTGCCCCGGGGGTCATTCTCACGGATATGTGCAGCGGCCTCGATCCGGAGATTCTCTCCGGTCTGGCGGAGGAAACCGCCCTGGGCTGCAACGGCACGCCCCAGGATGTGGCTCAGGCCATGCTTTCCCTTGCCGATGCCCCCTTCGTCACCGGACAGGTTCTGGGGGTCAGCGGCGGATTTGTTATGTAAACTGATAGGAACCATATAAAGGAGAACGTTATGAAAATTTCCATTGGCTGCGACCACGGCGCTCTGGCGCTGAAAAACAAGATTGTCTCCCATCTGACGGCCCAGGGTCACGATGTCCGGGACTTTGGCACCTACACTTCCGACAGCTGCGACTATCCCGACTTTGCCGCTGCCGCCGCCCGGGCGGTTGCCAACCGGGAGTGCGAAAAGGGGATTGTCCTTTGTACCACCGGTATTGGGGTTTCCATTTCCGCCAACAAGATTCACGGGATTCGCTGCGCCCTGCTCAACGATTCCTGGACGGCGAAGATGACCCGGCTCCACAACGACACCAACATGATGGCTCTGGGAGCCGGTGTGGTAGGCGAAAATCTGGCAATGGAAATCGTGGATATCTGGCTTTCCACGGACTTCTCCGGCGAAGCACGGCATCAGCGCCGGATTGATAAGGTCATGGCGCTGGAAAAATAAAAGCTGCTGTTTCCCGGCGGGCTGGCTCTCAGGAGCCGGCCCGTCTTTTTACCATTGTGCCGAGAACAAACCCCGAAGGGGGGTTCCTTCTGGCAAATCGAAAAGAAGCGGGCAAACGACCATCTGATCGTCTGTCCGCTTCTTTTTATTCCGCCCCGTCCTGGGGAAGCGCCAGCAGCGCCGAATATACGCCGCCCAGGGCTTCCAGCCCCTTTGCCAGAAACCCTGCCATGCGGACAGCGCCTTCCGGCTTGAGATGGGTGTTGTCCCTGGGCCAGACGAATAAGGGTCTGCTCGCCTCGTCCCCCAGCTGCACCAGGTATTTTTCCGTCGCTTCCGTCAGATCAATCACCGGCACCCCCAGCGTCTTTCCCAGCTCCCGCACCGCCTGGGGATAGGCCCCATGGCTGCCGGGAAGGAAGGTGCCCGCACCGTCAAACAGCCGCCGGGCAATGGGGGTTATCAGCACCGGATATGCCCCCGCCCTTTGGGCTGCCCTGACAAACAATGTCAGGTTTTCCTTGAAGCTGGTGTCCGGATCGGTGTGTCTGGCCTTATCCGGCTTCTCGTCGTTGTGCCCGAACTGGATAAACAGGAAGTCTCCCTGCTTCATGGCGGCCTCTACCGGCGCAAACCGGCCTTCCGTCAGGAAGGAGCGGGTGCTTCTTCCGTTTTTCGCGTGGCTTTCAATGCGCACATGCCGGGCGACATACCGGTCCAGCCCCTGGGACATGCCGGTCTGGGGATAGGTGTGGATGGTATTGCGGGCCACGGTGCTGTCCCCGATGTAGTAAATGGTCGTCATGTTTCTTCCTCCCTGATTTCCCGGCGGATTCTTCGGATCACCGGAATGGCAATCAACAGCGCAAGCAGTCCGGTGGAGACGTTGCTGACCATCATGGTCACCCCTACCGCTTCCTCACCCATGGCAGTAAACCGCTGGAGGGCCCACAGCACCGGCACCCGGAAAATGAACACCCGGGACACATTCACGATCATGGTCAGCTTGGTATAGCCGTAGCCCAGCAGCAGCGCCTGCACGGCGGCATGGATGCCCAGAGTCACATAGCCAATCATCTCCCACCGATGGATGGCAATGATGGCATCGCGGAAGCTCTGGTCGAAGTTATTTTTGGATCTGGCAAACACCGAGGCCAGCCAGGGCAGGCACTGGGAGACGAGCAGCAACCCCACAGCGCCGATGGCAACCTCAATGATCACCAGCCAGTAAAACAGCTGTAACGTCCGCCGGTACTTCCCTGCCCCCCGGTTCTGGCTGATCAGGGGCGCCGCCCCGTCGGTAAAGCCCGCATGCCAGGAGGTGGTCAGGCCGCCGATGTTATTGGAGATACCCAGAGCGCCCACGGTTCTGCCGCCATAGAGGCCGGACATGGCGTTCACCACCACCTTGCCCGCGGCAAACAGCACCTTTTCCGCCGTCACCGGGTAGGAAAGGTTCAGAATTGGAACCACAGTATCCCGCTTCAGGTGGACTTCTCCCGGGGAGAACCGGAAAGCGCCCACGTCCCGGCTCATGGAATGCAGGGCGTAGAAAAGCATCAGCAGCTGGCTGATCAGGGTCGCCACGGCAATCATCAGCAGCCCCCATTGCAGAACATAGACGAACACAGCGGACAGTCCCAGCTTCACCAGAATCACCGCCAGATTGATGTTCAGAATCCGCTTGGAATGCCCCCGGCTGCGCTCAATGGCGATATAGACCGTATTGAAGAAGTTCACCACCAGGGTCAGAATCTCCACCCGGAAATAGCCTGCCCCGGCAGCAATCAATTCCTCCGGGGTTTTCAGCAGCCGAAGGAAGGGCGCCGCAAAGGGAATCAGGGTCAGGGCCACCAGGATGCTGACCATCACCGCCATGGTATACACCGTAGCGACCCGGCGGCGGACACGATCGTAGTTGCCCTGCCCATAGGCCTCGGAAATTTTGATGCTGCCGCCCACGGCAAGGCCCGTACCCAGGGCCGTGATCATCAAGGTAATCTGGCTCAGGCAGGACACCGCCGACACCGCGTCGGAGCCGATATAGGATGCCATCAGAGCATCCAGGATTTTAAAGATGTTTTGCAGGGCCTGGTACAGGGCCAGGGGACCGCAGGAGGTCAGCAGCACCCGGAGGGGATGACCCTCCAGGGCATAGGTCCGGAATGCCTCGTCCTGTCTGGAAAAAATGGATGCCATAAGGTTCCTCTCTTTGAAAAAGGCCATAGAATGGGGTGGGCGCTTATGCGCCCACCTAGGTGTTTCTGTAATCGGGCCAGGTGCTTACAGCACCACGCCGTCCTTGAAGATGGAGATTTCCCGGAAGCCCTTTTCCTCTGTCCGGGTCTGCTTGCCGGAGGCAACCTCCAGCACCAGGTTCAGAAGATCCGCCCCGGCCTCGTCCAGGGTCCGGACGCCGTCGGCTACCACACCGGCATTGAAGTCGATCCAGCCAGACTTATTCGTGGCAAGGGGGGTGTTGGTGGCGATCTTCAACGTGGGCGCGGGAGCGCCGAAGGGGGTGCCCCGTCCGGTGGTGAAGAGGATCAGGTGAGCGCCTGCCGCAGTCAGCGCGGTGGAGGACACCATGTCATTGCCGGGGCCGTAGAGCATGTTCAGGCCCTTGGTGGTGACCGCGTCGCCGTAGCCGATCACGTCCATAACCGGCGCGGAGCCGCCCTTCTGGACACAGCCGCAGGACTTGTCCTCCAGGGTGGTGATGCCGCCGGCCTTGTTGCCGGGGCTGGGATTGTCGTAAACCACCTCATTGTGACGGATGAAATAGTTCTTATAGCCGTTGATCATGTTCACGGCCTTTTGGAAGACCTCCTCATTACAGCAGCGGTTCATCAGGAAGCCTTCGGCGCCGAACATCTCCGGCACCTCCGTAAGCACCGTGGAGCCACCCTGGGCCACCAGCATATCGGAGAACCGACCTACCGTGGGGTTGGCGGTGATGCCGGACAGGCCATCAGAGCCGCCGCACTTCATGCCCACCACCAGCTCAGAGGCGGGGATTTCCTCCCGCTTAAACTGGGAGGCAAAGGCCGCCAGCTCCTCCAGGAGCTTTCTTCCGGCCTCGAATTCGTCCTCCACCTGCTGGCAGGTCAGGAACTTCACCCGATTCTCGTCGTAGTCCCCCAGCTCTGCCAGGAACTGCTCATGGGTCAGGTTTTCACAGCCCAGGCTCAGCACCAGCACAGCGCCGGCGTTGGGATGGCGGGTCAGGGCAGCCAGGAGCTTCCGGGTCTGGGCGTGGTCAGCGCCGGTCTGGGAGCAGCCAAAGGGATGGGTGAAGGTGTACAGGCCCTCAATGGTGCCCTTCACCAGGTCCTGGTTTTCCCTCACCAGGGTCTTTGCCACGTCGTTGACGCAGCCCACGGTGGGGATGATCCAGATCTCGTTGCGGATGCCCACCTTGCCGTCGTGACGGCGGTAGCCCTGGAAGGTAGCGGTCTTTGCGGGCGTCACAGGGCAGACATGGGGATTGTAGGTGTACTCCAGCTCCCCGGAGAGGTTGGTCTTCATGTTGTGGGTGTGGACCCAGTCACCGGCCTTTACGGCTGCCACAGCATGACCAATGGAGAAGCCGTATTTGATGACCTGGTCGTTTTCGCTGAAATCCTTCAGCGCCATTTTGTGGCCCTGGGGGATGTCCATATTGGCGGTAACGCCTTCAAAAACCGTACCTGCGGCGATGGGGTGCAGGGCTACAGCCACATTGTCATTGGGATGAATATGAATAAAGTCAGGCATGGGAGTTCTCCTTTCCAAAATCCCGTTTGGGAAAAGGGCTGCTGCCGATATAGCAGCAGCCCCATTTTCTATCTTACAGGCAGGATTTATAAGCGGCGATGGCGCCCTCGGTGCGGATCTTCTTCAGGTTTTCTACGGTAGCAGCCTCGAAGCCGGGAACCTTGGTCAGGTCCTGACCCCACATCTGCTCGTTGGTCATAACGGCATGGACCAGATCCTCTACGCTGTCATTGCGATGCTCATAGTAGAATTCCAGCGCCCAGCGGTCGTCGGAGCAGACATACTCGTTACCCTTGGGACGGCGGCAAACCAGGCCCTTGTCGTTCAGCTCCTGAATGTCGTTGGAGAAGAAGGCAATGTAAGCGGCGAAGCTCATGGTCAGGCAGGTGGGCAGCTTGCCGTTTTTCTCGATGTACTCCAGGAAGGAGGGCATGTTACGGGCACGCCACTTGGAGGTGGAGTTCAGGGAAATGCTCATCAGCTCGTGGTTGACAAAGGGGTTATTGAACCGGTCCTGAACGGCGGAAGCGAAGTTCCGGCAGTCCTCCTGATCCAGAGGCAGGATGGGCACAATTTCCTCCAGCAGCATCTTGTTCATGTAGCCCAGAACGGTCTCGTTGTGCATGCAGTCCCGGACGATGTCGAAGCCGCCCAGGTACGCGCCCAGAACAAAGCCGGTGTGAGCGCCATTGAGGATGCGGACCTTGCGCTTCTTGTAGGGGGTCATGTCGGGGGTCACGAAGACCTTGCTCTCCAGGCCCGCCTTCCGGAAGGGCAACACGTCGTTGAGCTTGGGGTCACCCTCGATAACCCAAACACCGAAGACCTCGCCCACGTCCAGCAGGGGGTCGGCGTAGCCGTGCTTCTGCTCCAGCTCCGCAACCTCCTTGGGGTCGCGAATCCGACCGGGAACAATCCGGTCCACCAGTGAGCCGCAGAAGGTGCCCTCCTCATTGTCGTAGTTCTGAGAGGCCTCGCCCAGGTTCGACTGGTTGATGTACTGGTTGACGCACTTGAGCAGTTCCTTGCCGTTGTTGTCAATCAGCTCGCAGGCCAGCATGATGATGCCCTTCTTACCGGCCTCAAAGCGCTTGTACAGCAGCTGGGTCAGCTTGCCGGGGAAGGAAGAAGCGGGAACGTCAGAAAGCTGGCAGGCGGGATCATAGACGATACCGGCCTCGGTGGTATTGGAGACGATGATCTCCAGGTCGTCGGAGACAGCCACTTCCATCATGGCGTCAAAGCCTTCCTGCTCGTAAGGGTTCAGGCAGCGGGAAACAGAGGAGATCACCCGCTTGTCATCTACCTTCTGACCATTCTGGCTGCCCCGGAGGTAGAGGGTATACAGACCTTCCTGCTCGTTAATCATGTTTGCCAGGCCAGGAGCGATGGGCTGGACCAGAACGCACTTGCCGTTCCAGCCGGCCTTCTCGTTGGCAAGGTCAAACCAGTAATCCACGAAAGCCCGCAGGAAGTTGCCCTCACCGAACTGCAATACCTTTTCAGGTGCGTTTTTCAGAATGTAACCGTCATAGCCGGACTTTTCCAAGGTTGCGTAGTTAAGTTTTTCCATTTAAAACTACCTCCTGACAGAATTTTGTCTTTGATTGATACGTCTATTATAGATGCGAAAGGGCATTCTGCAAATAGGTTTGTTTGCGGCAAAACATTGTGATTCTTGCGGTTTTTCTCTTGACGAAAGCCCTCGGTTTTTGTATGATAAGGGTAAGCACAGACAGGAGAGGACGTGGAAATATGGCATTACAGCCCCAGCGCTTCACCGCCCAGCAGCAAATGACGGGCGGAGATTTTGAGCTGCAATACAAGCGGGACGACTACCTGAATGTGGTGGAGCTGCACCACCACGACTTTTACGAGGTATTCTATCTCATCTCCGGAGACGTGACCTACACCATTGAAAGCAAGCTCTATAAGGTACTGCCCGGGGACCTTCTGCTCATCAGCCCCAAGGAGCTGCACCAGGTGCATATCCAGCCGGAGCGATCGGTGTATGAGCGGTACGTCCTGTGGCTTAGCCCGGCCTTTGTACAGTGCCTGTCCACCCCGGAAAGCGATCTGCTTTCCGCGCTGGAGCCGGGCCGTCCAGGCTACCGGAATCAACTACGGCTACAGGGCGGGGACCGGTCCCGGGTACTGAGTCTGCTGGAACAGCTCTACCAGGAGAATCAGGGAGGCAGCTTCGGCGCGGACCTGCTTCCGAAAAGCTTGCTTACCCAGCTTCTGGTGACCATCAACCGGGTGGCTCTCCGGGAGGCGCTGTCCGTAGAGGATCTGTCCCGGTCCAGTAAAACCGTGACCCAGGTCATTGACTATATCCAGGTCCACTACGCCGAGCCTCTGTCCCTGGACTTTTTGGCGGAGCAGTTTTTCGTCAGCAAGTACCATTTAAGCCACGAATTCCAGCGGCAGGTGGGCACCGGGGTCTATCGCTACATTCAGAAGAAGCGACTGCAAATTGCCCGGCACCTGCTGTCCCAGGGGGAAAAGCCCAACAATGTGGCATCCCTGTGCGGCTTCCCGGACTACGCCGGGTTTTACCGGGCCTTCCGGGGGGAGTATGGCACCTCCCCCAGGGAGTTTTTAAGCAGCGTAGTGAAATGAAGCAACGGAAAAGCCCTCTCAGTCAGCCTTCGGCTGCCAGCTCTCCCAGAGGGAGAGCCGAGAGGGTAGTACAAATATTTTAGCGGCTCAGAATAACAGATACCCTCTTGGCTCCCCCTCTGGGG
>CAYRDE010000038.1:0-16281 GCA_964422935.1 uncultured Oscillospiraceae bacterium
ACCAGGGCCAGTCGTGATCCACGTCATAGCCCCAGTATTCAAACCGGGTGTGGATTCCCTTCTGACAGCACACGGTATCCAGCCACCGGGTGGATTCCAGCAACGGCTCCTCCCAGGCTCCCTGTCCGCAGACAATCAGAGACTTCTGGCTGTTATAGATGTCCCGGTAGTAATGACCTTCCGGCATGTTCTGTAAGTACAGGCAGGGGCAGTTGTTGTATACCAGCTCGTCGCAGTAATCCCCGAAGAAGAGCTTATTGTCATACAGGCCGGAAATGGCGAAGCAGGAATCGAACAGATCCGGGCGGCGGTAATAGAGGTTGGCGGCGTGCATGGCACCCATGGAAGCGCCGAAGGTCATAATGCCCTGATCGTGACCGTTTGCCATCCCCGCAATGTGCCGGATGTAGGGCACCAGCTCGTGAAAGATGTAATTCATCCACTTCTCATGGTTTTCGATGCGCCAGCGGTTGTCCACTCCCTGGGCTGCCCAGGCCTCATTGTCAATGGTATCACAGGAGAAGACCATGCACTTCCCATCCTCAATCCAGGGCGCCCAGTAGTCGATCATATGAAAGGATTCAAAGTCCCAGAATCTGCCTCCCTGGCAGGGAATGAACAGGACCGGCTTTCCCCAGGAGCCGTAGATTTTAAACTCCATTTCCCGGTTTAAGTAGCCGCTCCAATGCTTTTCGTAACGAATTTCCATAGTGTTCTCCTATCTCTCTTCTTTAAAGAAGTTCTTCTAAAGATCCGCCAATCAGCCCCAGACGATTAATTCAGCGTTTCCCTTATAAACCCAGGCAGTCCATGAATACGGGAATCTGCCTCTCCCAGGAGGCCTCCGAATGGGTGCCCCCCGGAACAATCCGCAATGCCAGATTCACCCGTTTGGTCAGCAGCAGGTGGGCGGTGGAGATGATCGCCTCGGCAGAGGCGGCATGGTTAAACATCTCGTTCTCGCCGTAGTCCATATAGATGGTGGTGTCCCGGCGAATATGGGCCCGGGCCACCATTTCCAGCACCTTTCCGGGCGCCACCCAAAGGCTGGGAGACAGGCAGGCACCCCGCTGAAAAATATGATTATAGGTGGTCACGCCATACAAGGCAATCAAACCGCCCATGGAGGAACCAGCCAGGATGGTATTTTTCCGGTCCGGCAGGGTGCGGAAGTTCTCATCGATGTAGGGTTTCAGCTCCTTGACCATCCAGTTCATCATGGTCGCGCCTTTTCCCTTGATCTTTCCATGCTCCGAATTCTCATAGGTCAGGGGAGAATACTCCACCAAACGACGATTCCCCTCGTGATTGCACTCCACGCCTACAATAATCAGCTGCTTTCCGCTTTCCCGCATGTACTTGTCCATGCCCCAGGACTTGCCGAAAGTGGCGTCTTCGTCAAAGAAAACATTGTGCCCGTCGAACATATACATGACCGGATAACGCATATCCGGGTTGTCATCGTACCCTTCCGGCAGGCAGACATAGGCCCGGCGGGGCCGGTCCCCGGACAGCTTTGGAATCGTCACATCCCACTTGATCACCATGATAGGGTTTCCTCCCAATTTTCCTTAAATTTCACAGCGGGTATAGTATAATTCCCATTTCCCGGATTGTCAACCGTCCCGGGAAGAAAATATGCTTTTCCACAAAAAACATCTGCCCGCGTTCCGTGGACAGGTCATATTGCCCATAGCTCCCGGCTCAGCGCCCTTCCCGATTTTGCATCTCTGCGGAATGCGCAGGGCGAAAAACGGCAGCGGGCTGTCTCAGCGTTTGAGACAGCCCGCTACTTCGATTATTTCAGCTCCTCCAGCGCCGCCTGGATCTGGGGGTCCTCCCCGGGCTTCAGGGTATTGCTGTAAATTGCAGCCGCTGTTTCCATGTCCACCTCCACGATTCTGTCCGGGGTAACTCCCACTCCCGCCAGGTTTTCACCCTTGGGCGTAAAGTATTTCCCGATGGACAGGGCCACCGCCGAACCGTCGGTCATGCGGTAGGTCACCTGGAAGTATCCCTTGCCCACGGTCTTTTCCCCAATCACAACCGCCGCTTCATTTTCCTGTAAGGCGGCGGCAAAGAACTCCGCCGCGGAATAGGTGTTCCCATTCACCATCACTGCCATCGGCATTTCCAGGCAGCTGGCATCCGAATAGTCAATGTGTTCCTCACCGCTATAGGTAACGGTGCGGAATACCTCTCCCTCAGGCAGCAGATAGTCCAAAACCTTCACTAACTCCTCGGCATAGCCGCCAGGGTTATTGCGCACATCAAAGATCAGCTTCTTTGCCCCCTGCTGCCGCAGCGCTTCGATAGCTGCGATGGTTTCCTCGGCACACCGCTCATCGAAATTCTCAATGGTCACAAGGCCCGTTTTTCCTTCCAGCATCTGGTATGTGACAACCACTGTCTCTACCTTTCGGCGCTCCACCGGTGCGGTCACCGATTCCCCGCCCCGCAGCACCGTCAATGTAACGCTGGTTCCCTGTTCTCCCTTGACAAGCTCCCGAACCTCTTGGGCGGACTTTCCCCGGACATCCTGGTCATCCACCATAATCAGCAGATCACTGACCCGGAACCCTGCTTCCTCAGCCGGTCCGCCATTCGTTACGGAGATCAGAAGGAAGCCGCTGCCGTCTTCCTGGGCCTGGATGGTAATTCCCACGCCCACATATGCGTTTTCCATCTGATTGGCATACCGCTCATATTGGCTGGCGGGAATATAATAGCTCCATCGGTCTCCGGTGGCGCTTACCATGGCGCTGGCGGCGGCATCCTCCATAACCTCCTGATCCGCTTCCCCAATAAACCGCTCCTCAATGAGGCTTTCCAGCTGTTCCAGCTTGGAGGGAACTTGACGGCCCACCGTCAGGCTCAGGGTGATCATGGTAGCCAGCGCCGCCACTGCCACATAGGAGCCCAACAGCAAAATTTTCTTTTTCATTTCATCCACCACTTTCTTATAACAGGATACCCCAAAGAATCAGGATTCACCCCAGAAGCTCCCGGCATCGGAAAAGATTCCCACAGCCAAAGGGAAAGCTGTGGGAATCCTTCTTATGAGACATAGGCGTTGGGATTTACGGGGACGCCCTGATAGGAGATACCAAAATGGAGATGGTCGCCGGTGGCGTTTCCGCTGGCGCCCATGACTCCGATGTTGTCACCGGCGCCTACAATGGTGCCGGAGGGGACGCTGATGGAATCCAGGTGCATGTAAATCGAGGAGAACCCATCTCCATGGTCGATCTTGATGTAGTTCCCAGCCGCATTGCTGTACCCTGTGGTCACAATGCCCGGTCGGGCGGCCCAAACCGCGTCGCCGGTTCTGCCGTCAATGTCGATGCCCTGGTGGTTGGTAGATGCCATACTGTTGGGAGCTTCCCGATTGCCATAAGGACTGGAAATGGCATGGGTAGAAGTGGGCCACATCCAACCGTTATCTCCCATGACCTTACCACCCTGGACACTGCCGCTGCTGCCCTGGGCTCCCGCGGTGGATGCCAAATAAGCCTGCCACTCCGCCTGCTTCGCGGCGGTATACGCAACCTCCATGGCGCTGATCTGCTTTACAAATTCCGCATCCTGCTTTTCGAACTCTTCCTGAAGGGCTGTCAGATCGTCAGCCTTGGTAAGCAGTTCCTGAAGCAGCGCATCCGCCTCTTTTCGCTTATCGTCCATTTCCGCCTGGGTCGTGTTCAGCTCTTCCTTGGTAGACTCCAGGTCTGCCTTCTCCCCTTCCAGCTCCTCCTGGGCCTGCTCCACCGCCGCGGCGGCCTGCCCCATTTCCTTCAGGTGCCTTTCATCGGCGGCGGCAATTTCCTCCACCATGTTCAGCCGGTCCAAAAGGTCTGAGAAGCTGTTCGCCTTGAACACCACTTCCCAGTAGGAAAGCTCTCCCTCTTCCTCCATGGTCCGAATCCGCACCTTGTTTTCCTCATTCATTTGCAGATATCGGGTCTCCGCATTGTCCAGCTCATCCTGCTTATCCGCAATCAGCAGGTTAAAAGAGGAAATCTGCTCGTTGATATTCATCACCTGGGTATTCAGAAGCTGAATCTCCTGGTCGATCACATTCTTTTTCGCGATGATGTTCCCGATCTCATCCTCGTTTTCTTCATACTGGGCTTTCAGCTCTTCAATCTTCTCCCCAATCTTTTCCTTTTCCTTCTTCAGGGCATTGATCTGCTGCCGGATATCGCTGGAAGAGGCCCGGGCAGTGACAGGAATCAGGCTGAACACCAGGGTCAGAACCATGACTGCCGCCATGATCCCCGCAAGAATGGAGATGATCCGTTTCCGATTTTTCATAACACGCTTCCTTTCCGATGGGCACAGAGAAGAACCTTTCAGCTCTTCTGTCCCGCCTTTTGGCATTTGGGAACCTGTGCCAGCAGGTAAATGATGGATACGGGGGAAATATCTGGTTTCCCGCAATGCTGCAAGGATTCCCACAGCAAAAAATTGTGGGAATCCGGTTATGAACCTCAGGATATGTAGGCCAGAGGATTGACGTACACCCCATTATAGGAAATGCCAAAGTGGAGGTGATCGCCAGTAGCGACGCCGCTCTTGCCCATGGTGCCGATGGTCTTTCCGGCGCTGACAATCTGCCCGGAGCTGACACAGGTGGTGTTCAGGTGCATATAAATCGACGAAAAACCATCCTGGTGATTGATGCGCACATAGTTACCGGCGGTGTTGCTATAGCCTACAGTGACAATGCCTGCGCGGGCCGCCCAAACCGGGTCATTCATGTTGCCGTCAATATCCACGCCCTGGTGATAGGTGGACGCACCGGAGGTGGGCGCCGTACGATAGCCAAAGGGGCTGGAAATCCGCCGGGCGGAACAGGGCCAAATCCATCCGCCGCTGCCGCTGGAAGATCCTCCACTGGAGCCTCCGGAAGAACCGCCGGAGCTGCCGCTATTATCACCGGCAGCGCTGGTTGCCTGGGTGGCCGTCGCCATATAGGCCGCCCACTCCGCCTGCTTTGCGGCAGAATAGGCATCCTCCATCATGGCAATCTGATTCAGGAAGTCCTCATCCTGTTGGGCAAATTCCGCCTCCAACGCTTCCAGGTCGTCTGCCTTGGTTAAAAGCTCCTGGAACAGGTCGTCGGCTTCCTTCCGCTTGCTGTCCATTTCGGTCTGGGCTTCGTTCAGCTCTTCTTTGGTTGACTCCAGGTCCGCTTTTTCTGTCTCCAGCTCTGCCTGGGCCTCTTCAACCGCCTCAGCGGCTTCGCCCATTTCCTTCAGATGCCTGGCATCCGCGGCGGCAATTTCCTCCACCATGTTCAGCCGGTCCAGAAGATCCGAGAAGCTGTTGGCCTTGAAGACCACTTCCCAGTAGGAAACCTCACCTTCCTCCTCCATGGTGCGAACCCGGACCTTGTTTTCCTCGTTCATCTGCTCGTAACGGGTTTCCGCGTTGTCCAGTTCGTCCTGCTTGTCCGCAATGAGCAAATTAAAGGAGGAGATCTGCTCATTGATATTGGTAATCTGGGTATTCAGAAGCTGAATTTCCTGATCGATGACATTTTTTCTTGCGATAATGTCCGCGATTTCGTTTTCATTTTCCTTGTACTGGTTCTGAACGTCCTTAATCTTTTCCTGGATTTCTTCCTTTTCCTTCTTTAACTGATTGATCTGTTTGCGGATCTCGCTGGAAGAAGCCGCATTTGCGGTGATAGGGATTAAGCTCATTACCAGCGTCAGAAGCATAACTGCCGCCATGATGCCCGCAATGACCGCTACCACCTTTTTGCGCTTATTCATAGAACACTCCTTTTCGACGGACCGCCCCAGGCTCTGCCCGGAAGAGTCTCCGGGCGCCCGGTTTGGTCATTAGATGTATGCCAGAGGGTTTACATAAGTACCTGCATAGGAAATGCCGAAATGCAGGTGGGGGCCTGTGGAAAGGCCTGTACTGCCCACATAGCCAATGAGCTGTCCCTGGGACACGGATTGACCCGCAGACACCACGTAATTGGTCATGTGCATATAGATGGAGGAAAAACCATCCAAATGGTTGATGCTCACATAGTTGCCGGCCCCGCCTGCCTGGTAGGAGGCCACCGTCACCTTTCCCGCCCGGGTGGCGTAGATGGGTGTACCCTGGTTGCAGGCCATATCGATACCATTGTGCATCCGCTGGGTGCCCAGGACGGGATGGGTGCGCATACCAAAGGGGCTGCTGATCCGATAGCCGGAGACCGGCGTGGTCCAGCTGGCGTTGGAGGGAGGATTGGTACCCTGGAGGGCCAGTCTTGCCAGCTCCTCGTCATACTTCGCCTCTGCCAGGTCCTTTTCCTTTGCTGCGATTTCCTGCATCAGATCGTCCTGCAGGGCCTCGGATTCCTCCAGCAGCAGCTGGTACTCCTCCGCCTTCTTTTCCAGCTCATGGAGAAGCTCGTCCGACTCGGACCGCTTTTCCTCCAGCTTTACCTCGTCTTCCCGCAGGGCGACTCTCACACCCTCCAGCTTGGACTTTTCAACCTCAAGGCCCTCCCGGGTGGCGTTCACCACGTCCGCGGCAATCCGCATCTGCTCGATCCGGCGGCGGTCAGCGGCGTTGATCTCGTCCACCATGTTGATCCGGTCCAGCAGGTCCGTAAAGCTGTTGGCCTGGAAAATGACCTGCCAATAGCTGACATTTCCGCCTTCCTCCATGGCCCGGACACGGAGCTGGTTGGCTTCGCTGAGAGCCTCAAGCTCTTCCTCCGCCTCGGTCAGCTCATCCTGAGCATCGGCAATGAGCTGACCGTAAGCGGTAATCTGCTCATTGGTTGCCACAATCTTGTCACTGAGCAGGGTCATCTCCTGATCAATGGCAGCCTTTTGGGCAACAATGTCCTGCATGTCGCTGTAATTTGCGTTGTACTGCCGCTGAATGCCGTCAATTTCTTTCTGAATGGCGGCGTTTTTCTCTTCCAGGGCGTCGATCTCCTTCTGGATATCCGCAGAGGAGGCAGCTTGGGCCTGCACAGGCAACGCTCCCAAAAGCAGTGCCAAAGCCAGCAGAAGCCCCCATACCCGGCGCCCTGTTTTCTCTCTTTTCGGTGAGGTCTTCATAATTACACATCCATAAACTTACGAATCGAGGTCCAGCTGCCCACGATGCCGACGAACATACCGGCAGCGGCAAAGATCGCCACCAGCGGCAGCAGAATTTCCTGGAAGTCCACGAAGTGGAACAGCTGCAAGGCATCAATGCCCTCCACCTTTTGCACCAGGGCGTCATAGCCCAGCCATTCCACACCAAAGGCCAGCACAGCGCCGGTCATACCCAGGGTGAAGCCCTCAACCACGAAGGGCAACCGGATAAAGCCGTTGGTAGCGCCCACCATTTTCATAATGGCGATCTCGTCCTTCCGGTCATACATGGCAAGCTTAACGGTGTTGGAGATAATCAGCAGGCTCACAACCAGCAGCACGGCGATGATGGCAATGGACACCAGATGCAGCACACTCTGAATGGTGGAAAAGCCCTGGGCCAAAGCGTAGGCCGCATTGGTTTTCGCCACGCCGGGGATCTGCTTGAGCTGCTCGTCGGTCTGCTGCATTTTCGTGTTATCCTCCAGCACTACCACATAGCGGTGCCGCAGGGTAGAGGCCTGTACACCGTTAAAGGCGCTGTCGCCGTTATGGTCCGCAATGAAGTCCTCCAGTGCCTCCTCCCGGGAGACAAAGGTAGCCTGGTAGACATTGTCCAAAAGGTTAATCTTCGTGCCGATGCTTCTCGCCTCGGCGTCGGAGAGATCGCTGTCTATGTACACAAGAATCTCACTGGTCTGGTTCAGCTCTTCCACCATGACGTCCAGGTTATAGGCAAGGGCGGAAAAGCTTCCCACGATCACAAGACAGGCCACCGTCACACATACGGCGGCGAAGGACATAAAGCCGTGAAGGAAGATTCCACGGAAGCCCTCTTTCAGCAAATATCCCAGATTATTCAGCTTCATGGTTGTATTCCTCCTCCATTCCGTCGCTGACAACCAATCCATCATTGATGGCAATGACCCGCTTATGGAATACATTCACCAGGTTCTGTGCGTGGGTGACGACCAGGAGCGTAGTTCCCAGATTATTGATTTCCTGGAGCAGCGACATAATCTCAAAGGCACGCTCCGGGTCCAGGTTACCGGTAGGCTCGTCGGCAATAATGGTGGAAGGGTTATTGACCAGGGCCCGGGCGATGGCAAGTCTCTGCTGCTCGCCGCCGGACATCTCATTGGGATGGCGGTTGATTTTATTTTCCAGGCCAACCAGCTCCAGCACATAGGGAACCCGGTCCTTAATCTCCTTTTCCTTTGCCCCGACCACACGCATGGCGAAGGCCACGTTCTGATAGACGGTCATCTTATTGATCAGGCGGTAATCCTGGAACACGGTACCGACTGTACGCCGCAGATAGGGAATCTCCCGCTTTCGAATCCGCTCCAGGGAATATCCGTTCACATGTACCGCACCGGAGGTGGGCCGCAACTCGCCGGTGATCAATTTAATAATGGTAGACTTGCCGGAGCCGGAGGGGCCAACCAGGAAGCAGAACTCTCCGTCCTCGATCTGCATGGAAACACCGTTCAGGGCTTTGTTTCCCTGCTCGTAAGATTTCACGACATCCGTAAACTGTATCATACACATTCTCCTAACCGGGCTTAAGAGGGAAAACGCCATTTTGCCCGCAGTGTAACCGAATTGTAACACAATGTGGCGTTTTTGTCAATCCTTCTTCCTGGGAAACTGTGTCGAATGGCAAGGAAATTCACGAATTTGTAACATTTTATTCGACACATCTTTCCAAAACTCGGGAAACAAGCCATTTTCAGCAAATTTTCAGCATGATCCGGAATTGGCTTCAAAAAATAAGGAGCCGCGAAAGCGGCTCCTTCTCAAAAAGTGATTACCGGGTCTCCCGGGAATTGAGGTACTTGCGAACCATCAGCGCCACCTTGAAGACGATGGCCTGGTCGAACATCCGCAGATCAAGGCCCGTCAGCTTCTTGATCTTCTCCAGCCGGTAGACCAAGGTGTTCCGGTGGACGAACAGCTTCCGGGAGGTCTCGGAAACGTTCAGATCGTTCTCAAAGAACTTGTTGATGGTAAACATAGTCTCCTGATCCAGGGAGTCAATGGAGTTTTTCTTGAAGACCTCGCTGAGGAAGATCTCACACAATGTAGTAGGCAGCTGATAAATCAGTCTCCCAATGCCCAGATTCTCATAGTTGATGATGCTCTTTTCCGTGTCAAAGACCTTGCCCACGTCGATGGCTGTCTGGGCCTCCTTGTAGGAATCCGCCAGCTCCCGCAGCCGCTCGGACACGGTGCCAATACCAATGACAGTCTTAATCCGCAGCTCCTTCATCAGGGCCTCTTCCATGGAAGCAGCCATATGCTCCAGCTCTTCCACGGTGGTATTGGTGTTGATCTGCTTGACAACCGCCACATCCGACTCATTGACGGACAGGACAAAGTCCTGCATCTTGTCGGGGAACATGCCCGCCAGCACATCCACCGCCGCCACATCGCTGTGCCCTACCTGCCGCACCAGGAATACCGCCCGGGGCGCGTCGGTGGCAAAGTGCAGCTCCTTGGCACGAATGTAAATATCACCGGGCAGAATGTTGTCCATGATGATATTCTTTACAAAGGTGCCCCGGTCGTGCTTTTCCTCATAGAAGGTCTTGGCATTGTTCAGGGCAATATAGGCCATCTGGCAGAAGCTGTGGGCCAGCTCATCATCCCCGCTGCAAAAAACGGCATACTCAAAATAGTTGGAATTCCCTACAATCGCCTTAAAGGTTCTCTGTCCAAAGGATACCATCCGGTCGGAAGCGCTTCCCACCTTCAGAGCGGCATCCGACCAGCGCTCGCCCAAAAGGGACATATCGGTGCAGGAAATCACACTGCCTTCCACGTCGATGACGCCGAAGGTACGATCAGAAATCTCTCTCAATTGGACAATTACGCTTTGAAAAACACTGTTGGACATCTTTCTGTCACTCCTTAGTATCTTGCATAAATGCGCATTTCACAAAATTGCAGTGTTATTATACACGTCTTTTGCGCAAATTGCAAGTACCTTTTGACATTTTACAGCAAAAAGATTCAGATTTTTTAGGTATTATACCAACACCCCCGGTGTTTCCTCCGGTTCTTTCTGCCAATTTTACCAGCAATTTGACCGGAATGCCTTCTATTCCCCCGAAAGAAGCCGGATTTCCCCCTCGGTAAGCTCCCGGAAATTGCCTCTTGGCAGGTCTCCCAGGGTCAAAGGTCCCTCCTGCCACCGTTCCAGGTAGGTCACCGTCAGCCCCCGGGATGCCATCATCCGCCGGACCTGATGATATTTTCCTTCGCATACCGTAATCAGACTCTCCCCTGCCCCCAGAGGCTCCAGCATTGCCGGACGGCAAACGCTGCCGTCCCGAAGGGTCAGACCGGCGGCAAAGGCCTCCACATCCTCCCGGGCCGCCTGCCCCACATGCCGGGCATAGTAAACCTTGGGCACTTCCTTTTTGGGAGAGATCAGGCGGTGCAGCAGGTCGCCGTCGTTTGTAAACAGCAGCAGACCTTCCGTGGCCTTGTCCAGCCGCCCCACGGGCTTTAAGTCCAGATGCTTCATACTCTCCGGCAGCAGCTCCATGACCGTTGGGTCGCTGTCATCCTCTGTGGCGGAGATGTAACCTGCGGGCTTATTGAGCATACCCACCACTCTTCGCTTTCCGCCTAAGGTTTCCCCATCCAGGGTGACTGTCTGTGTGCCGGGATCAATCTTCCGGCTGCCATCTTTTTCCGGTTTTCCGTCTACTGTGACCCTGCCCGCCTTCAGCATCTGCTTTACCTGGCTTCGGGTTCCGGCCCCGCTGTCGCATAAGAATTTGTCCAGTCTGTCCATACTGCCTCCGTTCTAACCTTCCCGGACAGGGCATAGGCTGTACCACCTATGGGAACTCTGAATAAATCGTCTGCATCTGAGCTAAAATCTTCCGCCATCCGCTCTTGCCTCTTGAATCAGAGTTTCCCTATTCTAACCGGGAGGGATTTTTATGATGGTAATGACCGCAAAGGTCGATATGAAAAAAGTCATTCTGGCCCTGGTTGCCGTGGCAGCCCTGGTTCTGTCCCTGATTTTGCTGCTGGGCGGCAAGTCGGATACCGCCCAGACCGGGGCTCCCGCGGGGTCGAACAACGACCAGCGGGTAAAATTTCTGACGGACCTGGGCTGGCAGGTTACCACGTCCCCCAAGGAATCCAGTCAGGTCCGGATTCCCTCTTCTTCCAGCGAGGTCTTTGACCGGTATAATGCCCTGCAAAAAAGCCAGGGCTATGACCTGAATAATTTCGCGGGGAAAAAGGTCATGCGTTATGTCTATCAGATCAACAACTTCCCCGGGGCTACTGAGCCGGTATATGCCACCCTTCTGATCTATAAAAACGAAATCATCGGCGGAGACATTACGGACACCGCCGCCGGAGGCCGGATTCAGGGCTTCAAGCCCATGCCCCAGCCGTCCACCAGCGCTCCCACGGAAACCACCGCTCCCAGCACCACCCAGACTGCCCCGGTGACGGAAGCCACCACTGCCCCCTTAAATCCTCAGGTGTAAAGAGTATATCACGTCTTCTCCCACTTGACAAGGCGGATGCGTCATGGTATAGTGAAGCCAACTGAATCGTGTCTTCAGGGCGGGGCGAAATTCCCCACCGGCGGTATAGTCCGCGAGCGCTTCGGCGTTGAATCGGTGCAATTCCGATACCGACAGTATAGTCTGGATGGAAGAAGATACGCAAAGCTTTTTTGCGTTTATTTTCACGCCCTGGGTCTTTTCCCAGGGCGTATTTTTTACGAAGGTGGTCTTTTCGATGGTTGAAAACATGAAATTTCTGATCTGCTGCGCCGCCATTGTGGTGGGGCTTGCCCTGCTTGCCAGAGTGACGGAGCTTTTTCTCCCGGAAAAGCGGAAGGTAACTCCGGCCCGGAGGGTGTGCATCGTGGGCATCTGCGCTGCCCTGGCAACAGTGCTGCATCTGCTGGACTTTCCCATCCCCTTCCTGGCCCCGGGCTTTTACAAGCTGGACTTTTCCGAGCTGCCGGTGCTGCTGTGCGGCTTCTACTTAGGACCCAGCGCCACTGTGGCCTGCGAGGGCGTCAAGATTCTGCTCAAGCTTCTTTTGAAGGGCACCACCACCGCTTATGTGGGCGACCTTGCCAACTTTGTGGTGGGCTGCTCCTTCGTCCTCCCAGCCACCATCTGGTATCACGCCCATAAGAGCAAGCACAGCGCCGTGATTGGCCTGATTCTGGGGACCATCGTGATGACCATTTTTGGCAGCGCCTTCAACGCTGTCTATCTGCTGCCCAAATTCGCGGAGCTTTACGGCATGTCCCTGGATTCCATCATCGCCATGGGCACTGCCATCTGGGGCGGCGTCAATGGTGTGAGCACCTTTGTGATGCTGTGCGTAGCGCCTTTGAATCTGGTAAAGGGGACGGTTGTGTCCATTCTCACCATGCTGCTGTATAAGCGGGTGGCACGGCCCCTGTTTGGAATTCACTCCTGAATAATGGATGCCGGGAAACAGGCACTTACACCTGTTTCCCGGCATTTTTATTATTTCTGACGGGTAAAGACAACATCCGCAATGGTTTCCCCGCTGTCCCAGTCCGTGAAATGGAAGGTCAGGGTGTCATTTACCTCTCCCTGTCCCATGTACAGCTCAAAGTACCAGCAGCCATCATCCTCCAGCACATAGCCGCCTCCATTATATTCCGTGATTTCTTCAACGGTGGTTTTAAAGTTAAAGGCCATCTGATCCTCCGCGTCCGCCTTCCAGCGGATTTTGACACCGGAAGCCTCCTTCGTTACTGTGGCATTGCCGATGGTGATACCGGGAAGGGCGTTGGGATGATCCGGCACAAAGGTTCCGCTGTCCGATGCTTCCGCCTGATTCAGGGTAAAGGGCACCTGAATATGTTTTTGATTTCCTTCCTCATCCCGGATATACACGCCGCATTTTGCCTCCCCGGCAACTACACCGGTACCCTGCCGCGTTCCCATCACAAGGCAGTGTAGTTCATTGGGCAAAGCGTTCTGAATATCATAAGATTCTTCAAAGATTCCCAGTTCCTCCGTATCCCGCATGGTAGGAATCACAAACAGGAGCTGCTTTCCCTGTTCCCTTGCGTAGTCTCCCAGAGTCTGCTCCCCATCCAGGCCGATGGCACTGACTGAGCTGTCCGGGGATTCCCAATCCGATGCAAGGATATAGTCGTCCCCGCCGAATACGGTCAGGGTCACCATGACCTTGCCGCTGTCGCAGTAGGACTCGTCGATCTGACAGCGCAGTTCCTCCTCCTTCGCTGCTTCCGTATGCTGCTGGATATAAGGGTCCATCTCCTCCGGCAGCTCCCGGGTTTCGCTTCGGAACATATCCCGGATGCCAAAGGCATTGGCGGCGTAGGCGGTGACGGCCAGGGCAAACACCAGGCAGGCCGCCAGGATCAGGATTGCCAGACGTCTGGAATGGTTTCTTACCTTTGTATTTTCATATCGACCCATATAAGTAGTCCTTTCCGGAGAGGACTGTTTCTTCTTGTGCCAGGCCATGGCTTCCGCCACAAAACGGTCGTCAATGCCGCCCAGGGCATCGGATATCAGCTTCCTGTTCATGCAGTCATCCCCTCCTTTTGTAAGTAGGTTTGCAGTTTCTGACGTAAACGGAAAAGACGGACGGAGACTGCGTGGGGCGTGGTGCCCATGGTGTCCGCGATCTGACGGATGCTGTCTCCATACCAGTAGCGCCGCAGGAAGAGGTACCGGTCATCCCTGGACTGGGCCTGGAGGAATCGGTTGAGATAGATGCGCAATTCCTTAGCATCATATTCTGACTCCACAGTCTCCAGGGCGGGAATGGTATCCTCCAGCTCTTCCAGGGCCGTATCGTAAAAGCTGTTTCGCTTCTGGGCCGTATTGGCGTGATACCGGGTCAGGCTCACATTTCTGGCGATCCGGCAGACATAGGCTCCCAGATACTCCGGGCGCTTTGGTGGGATGGATTTCCACACCTGCAAATAGGTATCGTTTGCGCATTCCTCCACATCCTGGGTATCCCGCAGAATATTGGACGCTACGTTTTTCACAGCCGCTCCGTATTTGGTAATCAGTTCTGTTATGGCCTGCTCCGAGCGCTCAAAGAACAGGTCAATAATCTCGTGATCCAGCAAACACTTCACATCCTTTCCGTTTCACCTATATAGTAGGGATTGGGAAGTAAATATCTCATAAAAATACAAATTATTTTTCTGGCATTCTATCACATTTCCTTTTGTTTTTCATTTCCGCTCTTTATTTTGCTGCCGGGAAGTGCTACAATATTATTTATCCGTTTCTTCAGGAGGGATACTCCATGCGCATTGTTGTAAAAATCGGCACCTCTACCCTGACCCACGCCACCGGGCACCTGAACATCCGTCGGGTGGAGGCGCTGTGCAAAACCTTAAGTGATATCAAAAACGCGGGCCATGAGGTAATCATGGTCTCCTCCGGCGCTGTGGGAATGGGGGTCGGCAAGCTGGGCCTGCTGGAGCGGCCCAGGGACATCCCCACCAAGCAGGCCGCCGCTGCCGTAGGCCAGTGCGAACTGATGTACATCTATGACAAGCTGTTCAGCGAGTACCACCATACCGTGGCCCAGCTTCTCATCACCGGGGACGATACCAAAAATGAGACCCGGCACCGGAACTTCACCACCACCTTAAACCGTCTGCTGGAGATGGGCGCCCTGCCCATCATCAACGAAAACGACACCGTCGCCACGGAAGAGCTGGGCATCGGCGACAACGACACTCTGGCAGCCATTGTGGCAAGCAGCGTCGGGGCCAATCTTCTGATCCTGCTATCCGACATCGATGGTCTGTACACCGCCGACCCCCATACCCATCCTGAGGCCCTGCTGATACATAAGGTTACAAAAATCGATGACCATATTCGGGAGCTTGCCGGTGTCAGCAATGGCACCCAGGGCACCGGCGGCATGGTGACAAAGCTTCGGGCCGCGGAAATCTGCCTGTCCCAGGGATGCGATATGGTGATTGCCAACGGAAACGACCCCGCCAATCTCTATGCCATTCTGGAGGGTCAGGAGATCGGCACCAGATTCACGGAGGAACCAATATGAAAACCATGCTGGAAAACGCAAAGAAAGCCAAGCTTTCTGTCTCCCGCCTCACCACCCGGGAAAAGAATGACGCTCTGAACGCCATGGCTGACGCTCTGCTGTCCCACACCCAGGATATTCTGGAGGCAAACGCCCAGGACCTGGAGGCCGCCAAGGCGCATATCTCCCCGGTAATGCTGGACAGGCTCCGTCTGACCCCTGACCGGGTCGCCGCCATGGCCCAGGGCATCCGGGACGTAGCTGCCCTTCCCGATCCCGTGGGGCAGATTCTGGAAAGCTATACCCGGGCAGACGGCCTGAAGATTGAAAAGGTATCTGTCCCCATGGGCGTCATTGCCATCATCTACGAAAGCCGTCCCAACGTCACCAGCGACGCCGCCGCTCTGGCTTTGAAAAGCGGAAATGTGTGTATTCTCCGTGGCGGAAAGGAAGCCTTTCGCAGTGCAAACGCCATTGTTGCCGCTCTCCGTTCCGGTCTGAAAACCCAGGGCATTCCGGAAACCGCCGTGAATCTGGTGCAGGATACCTCCCGCAGCAGCGCCACCGCTTTGATGACTGCCAACGGCTACATTGATTTGCTCATTCCCCGGGGCGGTGCGGGACTGATTAACGCCTGCGTCCGAAATGCCACTGTTCCCTGCATTGCCACCGGTACCGGCATCTGCCACGTCTATGTGGAAAAGACCGCCGACCTGGACATGGCTCTGAATATCATCGAAAACGCAAAAGCCAGCCGCCCCAGTGTGTGCAACGCCGAAGAGGTGCTACTGGTGGACAGGGCCATTGTCGCTGAATTCCTGCCCATGGTCTACGACCGGCTGGTGACGAAGCGGGAAAATCCTGTAGAGCTTCGCCTGGACGAAACCGCCGCCCGGTACATTCCCGGCACCCCTGCGGGAGAGAATGACTTTGACACGGAATTTCTGGACTACATTCTCGCCGTCAAGTGCGTGGAAAATGTGCAGGAGGCTGTAGCCCACATTGCCGCCCATTCCACCGGTCACAGCGAGGCCATCGTCACCCGGAGCGCCGAAGCGGAAGAGGCCTTTACCGCCGAGGTAGACAGCGCCGCTGTCTACGTCAACGCCTCCACCCGATT
>CAYRDE010000039.1:0-16231 GCA_964422935.1 uncultured Oscillospiraceae bacterium
AACCCCCGCAAACGGAGTCAGAGTCCGGTGTGCTACCGTTACACAAATCCTCTATACGCTTTGAAAATCGATTTTATTATATGCAATCTTTTCAAAATGTCAAGCATATTTTTATCTTTTTCACATTCTTTTATTCATACACCCAGCCACACTTTGATAAAAGTCGGAAAGCACCTCCGCCAATTTCTCCGGCGCATCCACATTTACCTCATGCCCCGCTCCGGGGATCACCTCCAGACGTCCTTTTTCCAGAGCGGCTGTCAATGCCACTGCGGCTTTTCTGTTGGCGGAATCCTTTTCCCCGCAAAGCACCAGCGTGGGACACCGAACCGACCGAATGCGTTGGCTAAAATCCAGGGCCATCATGGACTTGCATAGTTCCATGAATTCTCTCTTTCCAAATCCCGTCTGCCGGAAGCTGGACTTTGGCATAAAGTGAAACAGGAAATTCTGGAATTTAAGCAGCGTCATCGGCATTTTATACTGGGGCGCAATCAGCACCAGAGAATTTACCTTTTCCGGATGCGCAATGGCATAATGCAGCGCCAATACGCTGCCCAGGGACAAGCCGCATAAATCAAGCTTTTCCTCCTGTCCCTCACAAATTTCCGTGAAAGCTCCATAAAGGACTTCATAACACGCTTTCTTCCCCCGAAGCAGCTTTGCCAGATCGGGACACAGGCTTTTCCCGTCATCGTTTACCCTTTCAATCGTCTTTTTCCAGCTGTCCGGCGTCTGCCCCAGCCCATGCAGATAGATTCGTGCCAAAGTGCTTCCTCCTTCAGTCCCGCCGAATTCCCTGATATTCTATCAGGGCAAGTACCTGCTGCCCACGTTCCGTCAGGGCCATGCTGCCATGGATGGGGTAGTCTGCATAAGCGCCCATGTCAAAGCCCTTTAAGGGGCAATCGTAGTCCAGGGAGATCAGTCCCTTCTTTTCCAGGCACTGAAGAAGCAGACTCATTTCCTCCAGCTCCCCTTCCTCCAGATACACCGGTCTGTCCTCCCCCATTTTCCGGGCCACCGGCAGGAAGGGAATCTGTGCCAGGGTGTTTAAAAAGGCAATTTCCTTTTCCGTCAGCTCCAGTTCCCGTCCGCATCCGGAGCAGCTTGCACAGTTTCCGCTACAATTCCCCATGGAATCCCTCCTAATGTTTTTTGCATTATAGCAGATAAAATGAAAAATGTCAAACCGGGAAACGAAAGATTTGCAGTTGCTTCCATTGTATGCTATAGTATAGATATCATGCACGGAAAGGAGCATCAATATGTCAGAAATCAAAGTGACAAGCGAGAATTTCCCCGCAATAAAAGCCCAGAGGGAACAGAAGATCCTGCTGGACTTCTGGGCGCCCTGGTGCGGTCCATGCCGGATGCTCGCCCCCATCCTGGCGGAAATCGCGGAGGAGCGGGAGGATCTGCTGGTGGGCAAGGTCAATGTGGATGAAGAGCTGGAGCTTGCCAGAACCTACGGCATTGTCAGCATTCCCACCCTGATTCTGCTGGAAAATGGGGAAGTTGCCGCCAAGTCCGTGGGCTATCTGCCCAAACAGGACGTGGAAGCCATGCTTGACAGGTAACCCGCTTTGCGTGCCTCCGAATCAAAGCCCGGGGCGGTTTCCTCCGCTGTCTGGCTTTCTTCGGCGGCACGCTTCCTGTATTCCCCGTAATTGGGGAAAGCCCCTCTCTGCACTTGCTTTTTCCGCAAAAAGGTGCTACACTTAAAACGCTTGCGGGAGGCCGGAAACGGAATTTTTCCGGCTGGGCAACGGGCAGCGTAATGTAGCCTGTTTTGGGAGCGAGACTATTTCTCCCTCAACCATATTCCTGCATAGATTAGTCTACCAAACCCTGTTCGGATTGGGAATCGTTTGGAGTTGAAACAATGAATTCTTCAGTTTTAGATTGGCTGGAGCAGACGGTATCTGTCCTCCCCGATAAAACCGTTTTTACCAGCGCCTCCGGAAGCCTGGCCTTCCATCAGCTCGATCAGATGCGGAAAGCCATTGGTACCTATTTTGCCCAGCGGCTCCGGCCCCATTCTCCTGTGGCTGTGCTCACCGGTCGGGATATCTATACCCCCGCCTGCTTCCTGGGAGTCGCTTCCGCGGGATGCTTCTACGCCCCCATGGATGCCGGAGAGCCCCTGTCCCGGCTGAATCAGCTCCTGGGGGTCATTCAGGCGGACTATCTTTTGACTGACCGGCAGAATCTGCCTGTGGTCCAGCAGCTCAGCTTCTCCGGAACCGTGGTTGTTCTGGAGGAGATTTGGGATACCCCGGTGGAGGAAGCCCTGCTTGCCGGCGCCCGGAGCGCCATGACTGACCAGTCCCCCCTGTATGTGATCTTCACCTCCGGCTCCACCGGTGTGCCCAAGGGTGTCATCACCTCCCATCACTCCCTCATGTGCTACATCGATGCTTTTTGTAAGGTCCTTCAGGTAGAGGAGAGCGACGTCTTCGGCAACCAGTCGCCCCTTGACTATATTGCCGCCGTCCGGGATATCTACATTCCCATCCGCACCGGCGCTTCCATGGTGATTCTTCCGAAGAACGAGTTTTCCATGCCCGGCGCTCTCTTCGAGACTCTGAACCGGTATCGTGTCACTGCCCTTTGCTGGAGCGTAGCCGGTGTGGAGCTGCCCGCAAAGCTGGGAGCCTTTGACCTGACCAAGCCCAAATACCTGAAAAAGCTCTGCTTCTCCGGCTCGGTCATCAACTGCAAATACTTAAAAATCTGGATGGAAAACCTGCCGGACGTGCTTTATGTAAACCAATACGGTCCCACGGAGGCCACCGCCTCCTGCACCTATTATGTGGTGGAAACCTGCGTGGAGGAGGATACGGTGCTTCCCATTGGCGTGCCCTTTGAAAACTACCGGATTATCCTGCTGAACGAGGACCTGACGGAAACCGCCCCCGGTCAGATTGGTCAGATTTGTGTTGTCGGCCCCATTCTGGCCCTGGGCTACTTTGGTGCGCCGGAACGGACCCGGGAGTCATTCATTCAAAATCCCCTGAATCCCAACTACCGGGAGCTGCTCTACAAAACCGGCGACCTGGGCCGGATGAACGAACAGGGCATTCTGGAGTTCCATGGTCGCATGGACCGGCAGGTCAAGCATATGGGGCACCGGATTGAGCTGGGGGAGATCGACGCCACCGCCATGCAGGTCCCCGGAATCACAGAATGCTGCGCCATGTACAACCAGGAAAAGGAGCTATTATACCTGTTCTACACCGGCTCCGCCCAACCCAAAGAAATCGTGCTTCACTTCCGCAGTGTGCTTCCCGCCTTTATGGTGCCCAGGAAGCTGAAAAAGCTGGAGGAATTCCCCAGACTGCCCAATGGAAAGATGGACATGCAGGGCTTGAAGCGCTTATTTTAAACGGAAACAGAAAGGAAAACTGCTATGATGGATGAACTGATGGAGGTCCTGGAGGACCTGCGCCCCGATGTGGATTTTGAAACCGAAACCGAGCTTGTCACCGGCGGTGTTCTGGATTCCTTTGACATTGTGTCTCTGGTAGCCGCTCTGAACGATACCTTTGATATTGAAGTCAAGCCCAGCGATCTGGTGCCTGAGAACTTCAACTCCGCCAAGGCGATTTTGGCTTTGGTGGAAACCCTCCAGGACGAATAAGGCCATGGAAGACGCGCTGCTGACAAGCCTGGCAGGGGAGCTTAACACCGCTGCCTATGTCTTTGATCTGGATGCGTTTGCCAGGCGGGCCATGGATGTCAAACAGGCTTTCGGCCCGGAAACAGGGCTGTGCTTCTCCATCAAGGCAAATCCCTTCCTGCTGTGCGGCCTGCCGGACTGCTTTGATAAGATTGAGGTATGCAGTCCCGGTGAGCTGACCATTTGCGAGAAAACGGGGATGGACATGAAAAAGGTGATCTTCTCCGGGGTCAACAAGGGCGCGGCAGATGTGGAGCGGGCGATGGCGGACGGCGTAGGTGTGTTTACCGCCGAAAGCTACCTCCATCTGACCCTCATTAACGATGCCGCCGTGGCCCGGGGCCTGCGGGTGCCTGTGCTGCTCCGGCTCACCGGGGGCAGCCAGTTCGGCATGGACGAAACCGATATCATGGACATCATCGCCCATCGGGATCAGTACCCGGGTGTGGAAATTCTGGGACTTCACTATTTTACCGGAACCCAGAAGGCCAAGCCTGCCCTGATTGAAAAGGAGCTTCATACCCTTTCTGACTTTATCGCCCGGGTGGAGGAGACCCTTTCCTTTTCCATTTCCCATGTGGAATACGGTGCCGGACTGGCGGTGGACTATTTTAGCCCCTCGGCGGAGGAAAGCGAGCTTGCCCGGCTGAACGCCATTGCGCCGGCAATCCGTGCTCTTGGGGCAACGGTCCATCTCACCGTGGAAATGGGCCGGTTCTTCGCCGCCCCCTGCGGCTATTACTTCACCCGGGTCGTGGATGTGAAGACCAACTGCGGCGTCCGCTATGCCATTGTGGACGGGGGTCTTCATCAGCTCAAGTATGACGGGCAGCTCTACGGAATGCAGATTCCCATGCTGCTCCATGTAAAGTCCCAGCCCTCTCAGGAGGAAGGGGAAAAGTGGACCATCTGCGGCAGTCTTTGCACCACGGCGGACGTACTTGTCAAGAACGTCCCCCTCCGGGGACTGGAAATCGGGGATGTTCTGGTCTTTAAGCGCACAGGGGCCTACTCCGCTATGGAGGGCATGTCCATTTTCCTCAGCCGGGATATGCCGGTGATTGCGACTTACTCTCAGGCCCAAGGGCTGGTGATTCACAGGCAGCGGATTCTCACCGACTGCTTTAACACCCCCTCCCGGATCTCCTGATTCCCTATAAACGAAAAGCGGCAGGCTTTCTTTTCCGAAGGCCTGCCGCTTCTGTTTTGTCAATCCGCATCTTCCAGCAAGGCGTCGATTCCCTGCCGGAGGCCCTCGGCGGAGAGCATTCCCCTGGCCTGGGCCACTACGTTTCCCTCGCTGTCAATAAAATAGGTCGCGGGAAGCCCATAGATGCCATAGGCATTGACGCCCTCCATATCCTCGGTGAAGTACACCGGGAAGGTGTAGGTCTGCTCCGAGAGATAGGCCGTCCCGCTTTCCTTCGTCTCCTGCCTGCCGTCGGTAAGATTCATCATCAGGAAATGAATCTGCTCTCCGTAGCTGTCAAAGGCCGTTTGGAAATCCGGCATCTCCATTTTGCAGTAGCCGCACCAGCTTGCCCAGAAGTTCAGAATCACCGGCTTCCCCCGGAAATCGGACAGCGCAAAGCTGCTTCCCTCCAGGTCGGTGAAGGAAAGGTCCGGAGCCGGGGTACGGGGCTTTTCCGTCTCCCCGGGTGCCTCGGTTTCGCTTGGCGTCTGCACCTGCGTCTGCGCCCGACTGCCAAGCCTCTCATAGAGCACATAGGCTCCCAGGATCAGCACCGCCATCAGCAGCACCAAAATCAGCAGCTTTAACACCTTATATGCTTTTTCCATGTATCGTCCTCCTTAGCTCAGCAGGGCGAGAAGCCTGCCCAGCATCCCAGTCGCCATCAATATGCCTACCAGAACCAGCAATCCGCCGCAGACCTTATTGATTCCCGAATAGTGGCCTTTGATCCATTGGAAGGTGGATTTCAGCCGGTCAATGAGCACCGCACTGAGAAGGAAGGGGATTCCCAGACCCAGGGAATAGCACAGCAGCATTCCCATTCCCTCCAGCACATGGCCCCGCTGGGAGGCCAGCATCAGGGCAGAGCCCAGAAAGACCCCGACACAGGGTGTCCAGCCAACCGAAAAGACCATTCCGAAAACCAGGGCGGAGAAAAAGCCCATCTCACCGGTTTTCACGGCGCCCTGTATCCCATGGAACAGATTCAGCCGGAACAGCCCCATATAGCTCAGTCCGAACAGAATCACAATGATGCCGCCAATCAGATTGACCCAAAAGGAATATTTTGTCAGCAGGGCCCCGATGCTGCCCGCCAGCGCCCCCATTGCCATAAAGATCACGGTAAAACCCAGTACAAAACCCATGGCTCCGGTGAGCGTCTTTTTCATCGTTCGCTCCCCACCGCCTGCAAAGTAGCTGATATAAATGGGCAGCATGGGCAGCAGGCAGGGAGAAATGAAGGTGATGATACCTTCCAGAAAGGAAATCAGATATTGCATGGTTCGCTCCTTTTTCGTTTTCTACCAGTATATAAGAAGCAAGAAGAAAACGCAATAGAAAAGGGCCGCCAAAGGCAGCCCTTTTCCCAGATTTCTCAGTTAGTGTAGTTATCGAAATAACCCTGGATGTGGATAACCGGGGTGCCCTTGTCGCCGGAACCGGAGGTCAGGTCGCACAGAGAACCAATCAGATCCGTCAGGCGGCGGGGCGTGGTGCCCTGAGATACCATGGAGCCTGCCAGATTGCCCTTGGCCCGGATGGCCCCTTCAATGGCTGCCTTCAGCGCTTCACCGCTGAGGTCGGCATAGTCATTATCCGCCAGATACTTCAGCTTCAATTCGTTGGGGGTGCCCTCCAAACCAGGGGTGTGGGCCACGGAAACGCTGGGGTCAGCCAGCTCCCAGATCTTTCCGACGGGGTCCTTAAAGGCGCCGTCGCCATAGACCATCACTTCCACATGCTTGCCGGTCTTCTCCAGGAAGCTCTTCTGAATCTTCAGCACCAGATCTGTGCACTCCCGGGGGAAGAGCTTTACCTTGTCCTCGGTGGCCTTGTTGGAGCCCAGCAGTCCAAAGCGCTCATTGCACCCACTGCCGTTTACGGGGGCGGTCATAATGTCGTCCAGGCCCAGGACCTTCTCACCGCCGGCAGCCTTCAACAGCCGCTTGGTCCGCTCCCGGGTGTGGATGTCGCAGGTCAGTACGGTTTTGGTATAGTTCAGAATCACCCGGGGATCGTTGGCGAACACCACTTCCACCTCAGCGCCCTCTTCCCGGATCAGGTCGGAGTAATACTGAACATAGTCAACCATGGTGAAGGGATGCCTATTCTCGCCGAACAGCTCCCGGTATTTGGCAAGGGTCAGCACATCGGAGTAAGGGTTAATCTTCGCCTCATCCAGCTTGTCCAGAGATACCAGCTCATTGCCCACCTCGTCGGAGGGGTAGCTCAGCATCAGAACGATCTTCTTACAACCCCGGGCAATGCCCCGCAGGCAGATGGCAAACCGGTTCCGGGACAGGATGGGGAAAATTACGCCTACCGTCTCGCCGCCCAGCTTGCTGCGGACGTCGGTGGCAATGGCGTCTACAGAGGCGTAGTTACCCTGGGAGCGGGCCACGACGGACTCGGTCACAGCCACCACATCCCGATCCCGCATTGCATATCCTTCGCTTTCGGCAGCCTCCAGGACACTGGTAACGACGATCTGAGCCAGATCGTCTCCCTCACGGATGATCGGGCAGCGGATGCCTCTGGACACGGTTCCGACTTTTCTTTCCATAATGAACCTCGTTTCCCCGGCGGGTTTCATGCCCGATCCGGTAATCAAAATTTGCGAATCTATTATATAGTATGTCCTCTGATTTTTCAAGATTTTTTTCCCATTTGGATGGATTTCTCTCTTTCCCGATTCCGCCAAAAGGCCGATTTTTCGCCTTGTTTCTTCCGAATTTCCTTTTCCTGAGAAAGATAGTTGCCTTTTTCCCTTTCTTTTGCTATACTATAAGGTAATATTTTCAGAACGATTCCAAGCCAAATCAGGAGGATTCCCATGAATATCATCATTGCCGGCGATGGCAAGGTTGGCTCCATGCTGACGTGGCAGCTCTCCTCTGAGGGCTGCGATGTCACCGTTATCGATTCCAATTCCCAGGTACTCCAGGCCAGTGTGGAGCGCTACGATGTGATCTCTGTCCATGGCAACTGTGCTTCCATGAATGTGCTGCTCCAGGCCGGTGTCAGGGATGCGGACCTGCTCATTGCCGCCACCAGCCAGGATGAAATTAACCTTTTGTGCTGCACCACCGCCCACTCTCTCAACCCAAAGCTTCATACCATTGCCCGGATTCGCAACCCGGAGTACACCGACCAGATCTATCAGATGCGGGATGTCTTTGGTCTGTCCATGATTATCAATCCTGAGGATCAGGCCGCCGCCGAGATCGAACGGCTATTAAAATATCCAGGCTTTCTTCGGCGGGACACCTTCGCCAAGGGCCGGACAGAGATCGTGGAGCTGCGGGTGGACGCAGGCAGCAAGCTGCGCAATGTCAAGCTCATGGATCTGCGCAATATCGTGAAATGTCAGGTGCTGGTCTGTGCCGTTATCCGGGACGGCAGCGCTGTCGCGCCTAAGGGCGACTTCACCCTGCGGGAAGGGGACCGGATTTTCGTCACCGCCCTGTCTCAGAATCTGACCCTTCTGCTGAAAAACCTGGGAATTCTGACCCGCCGGGTTCACGGCGTCACCCTCTGCGGCGGCGGCAAGGTCAGCTATTATCTGGCGAAGCGGTTGCAGCGGGCCGGTATCGCCGTTCGGATTCTGGAAAAGGATTATCAGCACTGCCAGGAGCTGTGCGAGCTTCTCCCGGACGTGGAGATTCTCCAGGCAGATGCCAGCGATCAGGACATTCTGGGCAGTGAAGGTCTCCTCCGCACGGATGCCATGGTAACTCTGACCGGTCTGGATGAGCTGAACATGATCGTTTCCCTCTACGCCGCCGCCCAGGGTGTCCCCCAGGTCATCACCAAGGTCAGCCACACAAACCGCAGCGTTCTGGGCTCTCTGTCCCTGGGCAGTGTGATCTGCCCCAGAGAGCTGGTTTGCAGCAACATTGTCCGTTATGTCCGCGCTATGGAAAACCAGACCGGCGCCGCCGTTTCCGTCCACTCCATTGCCGACGGTCAGGCGGAGGCCATGGAGTTTTTGGTGGAGGAGAACACCCGCTTCTGCGGCAAGCCCCTCAAGGAAATCAAGCTCAAGCCCAATGTGCTGCTGGTCAGCATTTCCCATGGCGCCGTTACGGAGATTGCCAACGGCGACTCCTCCTACCAGCAGGGGGATACGGTCATCATCGTCACCAACGGTCGGGAGGTCATCCGGCAGTTTGGAGATATCTTCGCCTGAGAAGAGGAACATAAGCGGATATGAACTACAAAATGATGGGGCGTTTTCTCGCCCAGATTCTCTCCATTGAGGGAATCTTTATGATTCCCGCTCTGCTCATCAGCCTATGCTACGGGGATTTCATGGCGGCAAAGGGCTTTCTGTACTCTATGGCTGTGATTGTGGTGCTGGTCACCATTCTGTTTTTGCTCTGCCGGGGAGCGCCCAGCGTTTTTAACGCCAAGGCCGGTCTTGTCTGTGTGGGCATCAGCTGGGTGGTGCTCAGTCTGGTAGGCGCTCTGCCCTTCTACATTTCCCGGGAAATTCCGGCCTACATCGACTGCTTCTTTGAAACCGTGTCCGGCTTCACCACCACCGGCGCTTCCATCGTCCCCGCGGTGGAGTTAAGCAAAGGGATTCTCTACTGGCGCAGCTTCAGCCACTGGGTAGGCGGCATGGGTGTACTGGTCTTCCTGCTGGCCTTTACCGGCAGCAAGGGCCAGGGCTTCACCATGCACCTGCTCCGGGCAGAAAGCCCCGGTCCCAACGTAGGCAAGCTGGTACCCAAAATGCGCAAAACTGCCGGGATTCTGTATCTCATCTACATTGGCCTTACCGTTCTCGACATTCTCTTCCTGGCAGTTGGCGGCATGCCCCTGTTCGAAGCGGTGTGCACCGCTTTCGGCACTGCCGGTACCGGCGGCTTTGGCGTAAAAAACGATTCTCTCGCAAGCTACAGTCCCTACCTGCAAAACGTCACCACCGTTTTTATGGCCCTGTTCGGAGTCAACTTCAGCTGCTATTACCTGCTGCTGATCCGGCAGTGGAAAAGCGTGGCTCTGGACGAGGAACTGCGCACCTATGTGGGCATCATTCTGGCAAGCATCCTGCTCATTGCCTGGAACATCCGGGGCCTCTATGGCACTCTGGGGGAGACCCTCCGCCATGCCGCCTTCCAGGTCAGCAGCATCATCACCACCACCGGCTTTGCCACCACGGACTTTGACCTGTGGCCTGTTTTCTCGAAGACCATTCTGCTGTGCCTGATGATTATCGGCGCCTGCGCCGGTTCCACCGGCGGCGGATTGAAGGTTGCCCGGGCGCTGCTGCTGATGAAGGGCCTGCGCCGGAACATCCGGCAGATGCTCCAGCCCCGGAAGGTGGAGCTAATCCGCAACAACGGTGTCACCGTAGATGAAAAGGTCCTCAGCAACACCAACGCCTATCTTGCCGCCTATGTAATGATTGTGGTTGCCATCTTCCTGCTGCTGTCTCTGGACGGTTTCTCTGTGGAGACTAACCTGTCCGCCACCCTGGCAACGTTTAATAACATTGGCCCCGGCCTGGACGCCGTCGGCCCCACCTGCAACTTCAGCGCATACAGCGATTTCAGTAAGCTATTGCTGTCCTTTAGTATGCTGGCAGGCCGTCTGGAGATTTTCCCCATTCTGGTACTGTTTTCCAGAAGCACCTGGAAGCAGCGATAACCTGTTCTCCCTCCCAATTCAGGCTTCCTGGTTGGGAGGGTGTTTTCTCCTGTAAACTCCATAGGAAACAGCGCCGGCGTCGGGAAATTCCCGGCACCGGCGCTGTTATCGATTTCTCACCAGATTATGGCGCCGCATGTTCCTTCAGCACCACTTCCTCCGGGTAGTACTTCCAGCCCTCCAAATCCCACAGGCTGCCCTGTGTGCTTGCCCACTGGGCGGGAAGGAACGTGTTTCTGGAGTCTTTGTCATCCACGAAATTCTCAGCCGTTACAATGATGTACTGGGGATGAGCGGTTTTCTCATCGCTGGTCAGGGACTTATTGGTAAAGGGATTCACCGGATTTTCGATCAGTCCATCCAGTGCAAGCACCGGAACATCCGCGTTGGTCATAAACGCATCCGACGTTTGAAAGCTCTGGCTGTTAAAATCCTTTACCATCAGCAGTGGAAAATACGGCGTCAGGTCCAGGCTGCCCTTCCCCTGCGTATCCGAAGCAACCAATTCCTCCATCTGCCAAAGACTAACGCCATGGTCGGAAACCAGAATGATCCGGGTATTGTCATATACGCCGTTGTCCCGCAGGTAATCCAGCCATTTCCCAATTTGGAGAAACGCCGCCATATTCGCGTGATAATGGGACATCTGTCCGGCATGTTCTACAACCAGGCGCTTTCCGTCGGCATAGAATCTGTCCCCGTGTTCCTCATCATACTCGGTGTTGTCTACTGTTTTCACCGGAACATACTCCGGCTCCTGTAACAGCATAGGATCGTGGGTCGTATCGTTGCATAAAAACAGGAATGTATTCTGTTCCTGATCTGTCACCCGGGTAATATTGGGCAGGTTACATAACACATTGTAGCCCTCCAGGAAATCGGAGCTTACGCCCTCTCCCCGGGACATTCCGTCTGTTACCTGCTCCACATATCCATCCGTCCGGATGCCTTTGTTCAGGTTATGGTATCCCCCGCCATCGTAGAGGACAGACTGCGTACAGACAGGCATACACTTCATAAGGCTAAAGCAGAAGAAGTTCCTGATATTATTCTCCACAGTCTTCTCCTTGCTTTCCACATCATTAAACCTTCCCTGGGTCCAATAGGTATGGATTCCCGGTATGTCATCAAAAATTGACAGATCCGGAATATGCTCGTAATTGGCATAGGGCGCATCGCAAACTGTCACGTCATAGCCATTGCTGTTAAAAAGAGAGGGCATCACCCGAAGGGCCTCATTGTGTTTCTTTACCAGTAGTTCCGTGTCCCGTTTGTTCATCTCCACCGGCGTATACTCATATCCCCCCATGAGGCAAGGGGACCCAAACAACGTACCCCCGCCAAAGGAAATGGTATTTTGATAATAGGTAAACCCGGCAAACTGTTCTTTCAGCTCCGGCTTTTCCTGGAACATGTATGGTACATAAGCGCCCATAGCCCGGTCACACATCAGCACCACCACATTTTTCCCGGTCTTGCTGAATTGAAAATGGGGCTGCTCATCCCCCGCAGCCTGAATGTAGCTTTTCAGATTTGTGACGGATTTTTGAATGCCCGCCAGGTTCAAAACAGACATCCCCCCAATGGCAATGGAGGCCGTAAGCAAAACAAAGCCCACTGTCCGTTCCCATTTCCGGGCAATCCAATATAGAACCCCAAAGCAGACTGCCATAACCAGGAGATTGCAGATCTGTTCCCGAGCCGGAAAGGCAAGGGCGTTTTCATATTGAAGGGCAGCAGAAAGGATACCAAGATCCGTTCCAAAGAACATATAGTTAATGACAGTAAGACCGCAAATGCACCAAATGAGCTTGTCAAACCATACTTTTCCGGAGTCTCCCGCCAGCCAGTAGAATACCGGCAGCCAAATCAGCCAGGTTCCCGCCGCCAGAAGGAATGCGCCTGCCACATAGAGAGAAGGGCTGAAGAAATAATTCAGGTCAACAAACTCCTGGGGAGAAGCGCCAATGACGGCAGATGGAATCAGGGCGCCCATCAGCACCGTTAAAAAGGCGCAGCCCAGCAAAAAGATCTTCCGGTTGGGTTTTGCTGCCACTGCCTTTCCCGGGAACCTTTTCCGGAGGAATGGCTGTACAATGGGCACCTGAAGCACCAGTCCCATCAGAATCAGTAAGGCTCTTCTTTTTATGGATTCCGTCTGATAGAAGCCAACCGCAAACACCAGCAGCCCCAGTCCCAAGGCGGTGCAGAGAAATGCCAATACCTTTCTGGGGTTCTTCAGCTTATAGAAGATGTTCTTCACCAGAGAGAATACATTGTTCAGCGTCCAGTACACCAGCAGCCCCGAAGGAGAGCCATACAGGAATACCAGAAAGAATGCAGCCATGGCATACAGCTGAATTTTGGTCTTTGCGGGGAATCCCTTCAAATAAATCGCACTGGAAACCACATTGACAGCGGTCATCAGAATGGGCAGAAAATTCAAACGCAGGCTTCCAATCACCAGCAATCCGTCCGGCGCGCTGAGATCCCGGATGGGGCCAAAGGATACCCCTTCCAGCAGCGCTAGATGGGATAAGAACTGATAGGCAGCAATAAAGAAGGGAATTTCCAGGAGAAGGGAAACGGAGCCGTTCAAAGCGGACAGGGGAGAATAGTGGTTTTGCCGGTAATAGGTTTGCAGGATCATCATTCTCTCGTCGCCGGAGAAGGTTTTCTTAATGTGGTCTACCCCATCGTGGAGCTTCTCCTCCACCCTCCGGGCCTTTTCCTGCATAGCGTCCGCCTGCCGGTACAGAGGCAGCACCAGAATGTTCATTGCCAGGCTCAGCGCCATAATCGCCAGCCCCGGATGTCCGATGCTCTCATAGGCAATGCTGAAAATGATCTCAAACACCAGCTTTAACGGGCCGATGAGCAGGGTTTCTAATATTTGGGTAATCGACATATTACTTGACCTCTTTGTCTTCCAGTTCCTTGTATTTATTCAGCAGGTACTCTGCCGCCCGTACTGCTCCTTCTCCGGGATGTCCCCAGGTTTGGGCCTTGACTTCCTGCCTGCCCAGGGCGTACCGGGGGTCTGTCAGGCAGGCATCCATCTGCTGCCCCAGATCCTCCATATTCTCCCGGGTCAGAAGGCTTCCGATTTTGGGAAGAACGGAGGTTGTCCACAGGGGCTCTTTCAGCCACCAGGCATCGTAGGGACTCAGGTCAAATTGGGGATCGGTGTAGATCACCGGCTTGTCGTAAATCAGGGAGAACTCAAAAATCACGCCGGAAAAGTCAGAAATCAGGATGTCCGACCGGCGCAGGACCTCAAAGTTGTCATTGTCCCGGTTCCATTCCAGGCGCTGGGAATCGGGATAGGCCTCCATTAGCCTTTCTATCATTTCCTTTTCGGAGGTATAGGACTGGGGGTGGGGCCGGACAATAATGTGGTAGTCCGTTTTCAGGAGCACATCCAGAATTTCTCTGCCGTACACGCCGAAAATGGCGCTCTTTCCCCAGGAGGGGGCCAGCAGTACGGTCTTTTCATGGGACGGCAGAGCCGGTGCGTTCCGCAAACGCCCTGCCATTTCGTCCATATAGGGGACGCCCACAATCTCCATGTCCTTGGCGGGCAGGCCCCGGAGGGCTTCCAGCTGGCGCAGCTGATTCACCTGGTATTCCCCGGGCAACAAAACCGCGTCGTAGTAGTCCAGCCCGAACATCCGGTAGAGGGTAATGTCATTGGGGGCGTGGGGGATATGCACATAATAGGCCACATCCTTGGACCGCTTCCACTGATACACGTCCAGCCCCGGGGTGGTGGACAGGACAATGGCGGCATTCAGAAAGTTCAGCTTGGCAAAAGCCTTGTTGCCATCCCCGATGAACTCCCCATGGATGTGGGGATAGGGATTCTCCAGCACCGGGTCATCCGGGGAGGCCGTCATATAGACCACGTCCTGCCCTCTCCTGTCCAGCTCCCGGCAGATAGGCGCAAAGTTCACCCAGTAGCGCTTGTTGTCGGAGAAAATCACAAAGGGGATACGCTTCTGGTTTTTTTCCTCTTTCCCGCCGCTGAAATGGAAGCGGAGCTTAATGAGAATCATGCGCAGGGAATAGAACACTGCGCCCACCAGTCCGATCAATATGGTAAACAGCATACTCCCCGTACCGGGGTCAATGTATAGCTTCATAGCTTCTCTTCTTTCTGTACTGAAAATTTCGTTTCTATCATAGCAAATATCATAGAAAATGCAAGTTTTTTTCAAAAACCTCCAGAGAAGCGGCTTACTCTCTTCTCCCGGGTTTTTCCCCGTGGGCACCAGTAAAAAAACACCTGTCCCCTCCCATTTCTTTTGTGCCATATGTCCCATTGACAATCTTCCCCTTTCCATGGTATAATCTCCCCAATGTAAAAAGCGGCTTGCCGCATGGGTCTTGCCGCTTCGGCAGGACATTTTTTTAGGCATGAAAGGAGACTCCTATGGCACAGCATATGAAGACAAAGGTTATGTTCCCCGCTGCTGTCTCCGCTATGGCGGAGGGTGTTTGTGCTTCCCTTTCCTCTTTTCCCCTTTTGAATGCTTCCCAATACATCGTTTTTCCCGGCTTTTGTGATGTGCATGTGCATTTCAGAGAGCCGGGTTTTTCTTATAAGGAGACCATTGCCTCCGGCTCTCTGGCCTCCGCCCGGGGAGGCTACACGGCAGTGGCAACCATGCCCAACCTGAATCCGGTACCGGACAGCCCGGAGCATTTGAAGGTCCAGCTGGACCTGATCCGGGACACCGCCTGCATCCACGTCTATCCCTACGGGGCCATAACCGTAGGCGAAAAGGGGGAAGCTCTGGCTGACCTGCCCGGCCTGGCAAAGGACGTTCTGGGCTTCTCCGACGATGGTCGGGGCGTTCAGAATGACGACATGATGCACCTTGCCATGGAAACCGCCAAGGCTCTGAATAAGCCCATTGTGGCCCATTGCGAGGATAACGCCCTGCTTCACGGCGGCTACATCCATGACGGCAGCTACGCCAAGGCCCACGGTCATCGGGGTATCTGCTCCGAAAGCGAATGGGGTCAGATCGCCCGGGATCTGGAATTGGTTCGGGAGATCGGCATAAAATACCATGTGTGTCACATTTCCACCAAGGAAAGCGTGGATATTATCCGCAAGGCCAAGGCCGAGGGCCTGGATGTCACCTGTGAGACCGGTCCTCACTATCTGACCATGGACGATTCCATGTTGCAGGAGGACGGACGGTTCAAGATGAACCCGCCCATCCGGAGTAAGGAAGACCGGGACGCCCTGATCGGAGGCATTCTGGACGGCACCATCGACATGATTGCCACCGACCACGCCCCCCACAGTGCTGAGGAAAAATCCAAGGGCTTAGAAAAGAGCGCCTTTGGGGTGGTGGGCATTGAGACGGCCTTCCCCATCCTCTATACCTATCTGGTAAAGCCCGGCATTGTGACCCTGGACAAGCTGCTGGAGCTGCTGGTAGTCAATCCCCGGAAACGCTTTGGCCTTCCTCTGGGTGTTGACTACACCGTCTGGGACTTGAATGCCCAGTACACCATCGACCCCAGGGACTTCCTCTCTCAGGGCCGCGCCACACCCTTTGCAGGATGGGAAGTCTTCGGCAAATGCGTCGCCACTGTCTGCGACGGAAAACTTGTTTATCAGGCTTAAGCCTTACACGATTTAGGAGGATATTTGTTTATGGCAAAGAGAACAGACATCAAGAAAA
>CAYRDE010000040.1:0-16038 GCA_964422935.1 uncultured Oscillospiraceae bacterium
TGGCGCCGGCGGACAGGTTCTTCAGGCCCTCATGGGTGATGGCCTGGGCCAGCAGAGTAGCGGTGGTAGTGCCGTCACCGGCCACGTCGTTGGTCTTGGTGGCGACTTCCCGGATGAGCTGAGCGCCCATGTTCTGGAAGGCGTCTTCCAGCTCCACTTCCTTGGCGATGGTAACACCGTCGTTGGTGATCAGGGGAGCGCCGTACTTCTTGCCCAGAACCACGTTCCGGCCCTTGGGGCCAAGGGTAACCTTCACAGTATTGGCCAGCTGGTCAATGCCAGACTGCAATGCCTTGCGAGCTTCCTCGCCGTAAACAATCATCTTTGCCATGGTGTATTTCCTCCTTAGTCAGTAACAACAGCCAGGATGTCATCCTGCTTGACAAACTTGTACTCCTGCTTGTCGATGGTCACATCGGTGCCAACGAACTTGCCAACGACCACCTTATCACCGGCGGATACGGTCATGGTTACGTCCTTGGTGCCGGGGCCTACGGAAACGACCTCGTAAATCGCGGGCTTTTCCTTATTGCTGGTGGCAAGGATGATGCCGGAGGCGGTGGTCTCCTGGACTTCCTGGGCTTTCAGCAGTACATTGTCTGCCATGGGTTTCAGTTTCATAGATAGTTCCTCCATACGTTTCGTATTTAGACTGGGGCGTTCGTCCCGATTATCTACTGGGTTAGCACTCTTGCTTACTGAGTGCTAATACATAATACCCCATAGCGCGGAAAAAAGCAAGAGGTAATTTGGAAGAATCCGTAAATAATTTATTAACTTGGCTTTTTTCATTTTTGTGATACTCTATTAAAGATGATTTCCCTCTCCGTCTCGGCGCTTTGCGCCGATCCACCTCTCCCAAAGGGAGAGGCAAGGGCACTTTTCAAATATTTTAGTGCACGAAAAGTACGGTACAATCCACTTGGCTCTCCCTCTGGGAGAGCTGGCACGGCCAAAGGCCGTGACTGAGAGGGTAAAAACTTTTTCAAAAAACCCGACGGAATCCCTCCCTTTCTTCGACTACTAAAGTGAAGGGCCCACAAAAGAAACAGGAGGTGTTAGCTTGGACGACCTTCAAATTATTGACCTGTACTGGAAGCGCTCAGAATCCGCCATCCGGGAAACCGACAAGAAATACGGAAAGTTCTGCTACGGACTTGCGTTTCATGTTCTGGGGAACCGGGAAGACGCGGAAGAAAGCGTCAGTGATACATACCTTGCCACCTGGAACGCACTGCCTCCCAATCGGCCCACCCATCTTATGGCCTTTTTGGGAAAGGTAACCCGGCGGATTTCCATTGACCGGTGGCGGGGGCAATCCGCCCAAAAACGGGGCGGCGGGCAAGTGGAGCTGTGCCTGGAGGAGCTGGCGGAGTGTGCTTCCGGCGGCCCCGGGATTGAGGAAGCCGCCGTCATCAAGGAAGCCTGCGCCGCGCTGAATCGATTCCTGGACCAGCTTCCCCAGGAGGAGCGGACAATTTTTGTCCGGCGGTATTTCCTTATGGACCCCATATCGGACATCAGCCGCAGCTTCGGCTATACCGAGGACAAGGTGCGCTCCATGCTTCACCGTACCAGGAAAAAACTATATGGGAAGCTGACAAAGGAGGGATACCTGTGAACAAAAACCAGCTTTTGGATATGATGAACAGTATTCGGGACCAATATGTGATGGAAGCCATCGAAAGCCGGGATCAGACCGGGAGGAAGTCCCACTTGCGGGTTCACCGGATCGGGCTTCTGGCGGCGGTGATAGCGGCGCTGATGCTCCTTGCGGGGTGCGTGGCTGTCTATCTGCGGCTCCAGGATCTGTCCATCGGCAAGGAAACCCATGTGCAGTCCTTTGACGAGAAGGGCAGGGCCATCGAGCCTACGGAAAAGACATGGGAAGTTCTTAACTTCTCCGGCATTGCCGGAAGCCCGGAACAGAAAGCCTCTGCCCAGTGGTATGAATTTACCGAAAGCTATGACCTGGATCATGCCCTTACGACAAATGAAACGGACAACCCGGACATTCCCAACAACTATGAATACACCTACGGCTGCTACACCCAGGAAATGGTAAGAAAACTGGATGAAATCATCAGCGAGAATCACTTGCAGCTTTTGGAGGATGACATACCCATTCAGCGGTGGCACAGTGACATTGCCATGGAAGCCCTGGGCAAGACCTCTCTGCTTCGGGAGGGCGCTGCCGCCCAGATGGGTCCGGCCTCCGGCTTCCTGTTCGCTCCCTATAACTTCAAGATGGAATACGATCTGACCCTTACCGGGGACAACCCGGCATGGGGAAAGCGCGTGGGGGTAACGGAGCTCTTTGCCCACAAAGGCTACATGCCCTACGACGGATATTGGAGTGTGAATCTGGATGCCATCCGGCAGTGGAATTACACCACCAGTGAGGGGGTATCCCTGCTGATGGCGATGAGTGATACGGGGGAGTGCATTATCGTCTGCCAGCTGGACAGCGGCATTCTCATGGTGGATATCAGCGGAAACACCACCGGTACCCGCTACCCGGAGCCCGACCAGGTGCCCGGGAAGGAGGCCATGGAAGCCTTTGCCGAGGTCCTGGATTTCTCCCTGGATTATGCCCCCTTTGATGTCGCCGCTATCCGGCCCAAGCTGGAGGAAGCGGACAAAGCCTATGAGGAGGCCCACACCTTCGAACCGGAGGTCTATGGAACCTATGGGGACTACCTGCTGGGCTATGACTATGGTTGGCAGCCTGGACAGCAGTATGTCTTCTATGACCTCAACGGGGACGGGACGAAAGAACTGCTCCTGGGTACAGACGGCTTCTGTAACACCTGGCTCACCCAGAAGAATGGTCAGGTTGAGGAGCACTTTGGATGGCAGTTTCTCCCCTGTGAGGACGGAAGCGCGGAGATTTACGAAAGCATGGACTTTGACAGTTTCTGCCGCTACCGGTATCTCCCCCTTGCTGAAGTCGTGGCGGAGGTCGAGGATTACAGCGAGTATCTGGAAATTGAGTACCGCGGCGGTCAGTGGCGGAAGTGTGACGAGCCCACCGCCCTCGATGAGAATTATCAGGTCATTACTCAGGAAGAGGCGAACGCCATTCGTGCCGAGCATCCGGCGGTCAAGCTGGACTGGATTCCCGTTGAGGACTTCCCTATGGACGAACAGGGCCTTACCCTGGGGCAGTATCTGCAATCCCAGCCCAAACCCAGCAGGGAGGAACTCCGGAAAATTTACGCGGATCATATGCGGCACCTTTCTGAGGTAGACGAGTCCTTCTTCTACACCCATTACCGATTTATGGATGTAAATGGGGACGGCACGGAGGAGCTGCTTCTCAGCGGCGACGGAGAGCACTTCTGGACGATGTATTCCTACCGCTATGGGAAACTGCGTCCCTTCTTCAATTCTGATTTCTTCCTTTGTGAGAACGGGATTTTAGAGCGCGTCTCGATCTACCACCAATGGCAATGGGAAACCGCGGTAAGCGGCTGGGAAACGGAGGAACATATCTTCTATCAAATCGGCGAAAACATGGAGCGGGAAACCCTTGCCTACGCAGGCTACAACAAGGCCACCGCCTCCTGGCAGTCTGACCGGGACGGCACACCCATGGGCACAGAGGAAGCCGAAGCCATTCTTGCCAAATACCCCCGGGTGGACCAGGGGATGCATCCCATTTCCGAGCTGATTGGATAAAAGAAATCCCGCAAAAAGAAAACAGGAGCCCTGGAGCCTTTTCACGCCCCAGGGCTCCCGCTTTGCTTTTTCAGAAATTTATGGTATCCTAAAAATATTGGGGAGAACATGCAAGGAACCGGTCTCCATTGGCGACTACTAAGGTGAAGACCCAAAACAAAGAATCAAGGAGGTGTTCGCTTGGAGGACTTACAAATCATCGACCTGTACTGGAAGCGCTCTGAGTCCGCCATTTTGGAAACCGACGCAAAATACGGGAAATTCTGCCATCAGCTTGCCATGAACGTACTGGCAAACCGAGAAGACGCCCAGGAGTGTGTCAGCGATACATACCTTGCCACCTGGAACGCCCTGCCCCCCAACCGGCCCGCCCACCTCATGGCCTTTCTGGGGAAGCTGACCCGGCGGATTTCCATTGACCGCTGGCGCAGCAATACCCGGAAAAAGCGGGGCGGCAGTCAGGTTCCGCTTTGCCTGGAGGAGCTGAGGGACTGCGCTTCTTCCGGCCCCGGCGTGGAGGAAATTGTGGAAAGTAAGGAAGCCTGCGCCGCCCTGCGGCGGTTTCTGGATACCCTGCCTCAGGCGGAGCGAAAGGTCTTTGTCCGGCGGTATTTTTACTTGGACCCGGTGGCGGAGATCGGAAGGAAGCAGGGCTATACGGAGGCCAAAGTCACCTCCATGCTCTACCGGACCCGCAAGAAGCTGGGCGAATATATGGCGAAGGAGGGATATTGATGACCGCCAATCAACTGCTTGACATGATGAACAGCATTCAGGACCAATATGTGGTGGAAGCCGCGGAGGAGACAATGGTTTCTCCCAAAGCCGGGGGAAGGGGTCTTCGGCTGCACAGGGTGGGACTTCTGGCAGCGGTGATAGCGGCGCTGATGCTCCTTGCGGGATGTGTGGCTGTCTATCTGCGGCTCCAGGATCTGTCCATCGGTAAGGAAACCTATGTGCAGTCCTTTGACGAGAAGGGCAGGGCCATCGAGCCTACGGAAAAGGTGCGCAATGTGCTCAACTTTGCGGCCCTCATGGACAGCCCCGCCCAGAAGGCCTCTACCCAGTGGTATGAATTTACGGAAGGCTATGATCCGGATCACGCACTTATGACCAACGACCCGGACATTCCCGGCATCGCCAACAACTATGAATACATCTACCGGTGCTACACCCAGGAAATGGTGGACAAGCTGGACGAAATCGCAGAGGAGAACCAGGTAAAGCTTTTGGAGGCTAGAGTGCCTGTGGATCGTTGGGGAACCGATATTGCTATGGAAGCCCTGGGCAGAACCTCCCTGTTCCGGGAGGGAGCGAACGCGGCGCCTGCCTCTGTGCAAGGAATGCTGTATGCCCCCTATAACTTCCGACTGATGTACTCCCTGACCCTCACCGGGGAGGATGTTCCCTGGAAAAAGGAGGTGTATGTCACGGAAGTTTACCAGCACAATGGTTATCTGCCCTGTGACAGTATCTGGGCACTGGATTTAAACGAATATCAGCAGTGGAATTACACCAACAGTCAAGGCATGGACATTCTGCTGGCTGTGAACCATACCGGGAACGGCCTCATGGTCTGCCCCAAGGACGATGGTGTTCTCCTGGTGTCCATCTACGGCAACAACACCGGCAGCGCCTATCCGGAACCTGACCAGGTGCCGGGGAAGGAGGCCATGGAAGCCTTTGCGGAGGTGATTGATTTCGATGTGACCCCGTCCCTCATTGACCCGGATGTGTTGCAGCCCAAGCTGGATGCGGCCCAGGAAGCCGATCAAGCAGCCAATTTCTTTGACTTTGAAGAACCGGTCTATGAAAGCGCTACCGATCTGCTCCTTGACAACAGCGTTTTTTGGTGGTCGCCCCAATACCGGTATCAGTATACCTATTATGACCTGGACAGCGACGGTGAGAAGGAGCTGCTTCTGGGTAGGGATGGCAAAATCAGCGATGTCTTTTCCCTTACAAAGGGCGACACCACCCGGAAATATCTGGCAGTCAGCGACGGCGGCACCCTCTGTCAGGACGGAAGCGTAATGTTTTCGGATTTCATGCCCTTCAGCCAGTTCTGTATGTATAGCTATGTCCATTCCCTTTCGGAGCTGATTAAGAATCCCGCCAATGCCCGGCAAACCTATCTCACCAATCGGGACGGTCAGTGGATAACCGGCGAATTCGGCGGCGGGGAAACCGCCATCACTCAGGAGGAAGCGGATGCCATCCGTGCCCGGCATGTGCCCTTGGAAATGGGATGGAAGGATGTAATGGACTTCCCCATGGATGACAGCGGGCAAACCCTGGGAGATTATCTCAAAACTCTGGAAAACCCCGACAATGCCCAGCTGCGGGAACGCTATGCTCAGCAGCTGCAAGAAGATCCGACCGCTTCAGAATATTATCGGATCATGGATTTGAACGGCGACGGCGTGGATGATCTGCTGCTCAGCAGCGATGGAGAGCGGTTCTGGTTGGTAAGAACCTGCCGGTATGGGGAAGTAGGCGGTATTCTGAATGATTACTATTATCTCTGCGAAGGAAATATTCTGGAAAACGTCACCATCCACCGTGAGATTGAAGATGCGGGAATCGTAGAGATGGAGCAGTACGTTTTCTATCGGGCCAATTCGAATTTTGAGCTGGAGATCGTAGGTTATGCCACCTACAATAAAGCCACCGCCTCCTGGCAAAGTGATCTGGACGGCACGCCGATGGACACAGAGGAAGCGGAAGCCATCCTTGCGAAATATCCCCGGATTGACCAGGATATGCACCCCATTTCCGAACTGATTGGGTAAATTGATTTGAGTACCGATACAGAAATCCGGACCAGCAAAGCAGCTGGTCCGGATTTTTGGTGCGGGCATGGGGACTCGATGACATTTCCCGTTTTCCAAAGAAAACGGAAGGCCCGATAACCTGTTCAGTTATTATTGGTGGGAACGATCAGGGAGGTTTTCGGATATACCGGCGGTATAAGAAAGCATCTGTACGGAAAAATGGTAGTAGACCCGCCGAATAGGGGTTTTAAAATCGCAGTGAAACAGGTCTTCGATTTTTTTTAGCCTGTAAATCAGTGTGGCACGATGAATGAACAGCTGCTCGGACGCACGGGAAAGGCTCATGCCGCAGTCCAGATACTCCTTGGTGGTTTGAAAGTATTCCGTGTCATGTTCAGCGTCATACTCGACCATGGAAAGAATTTCGGAAGCGCAAACCGCTTCAACAGGAAGCTCCCGGGTGCACTGCTCCATCATATAGTAGGGAGCCATATCATCAAAATAGAACTGCCAGAAATGCTGAAACAGCCGCTGACCGATTCGAAGCGCATCGCAAGCCTGTGTGTACTGTGCGCGGAAGTTGAACGCTCCATGCATAATGCTGCTGACGCCGCATTTCATGTTCATATCCCGCATAAATTCGGCGTAACTGGGAGATAAGCTGCTGGGGGAGATCTTCTGAGAGCCAATGTTGATCAGGGCAACCACTTTTTTCTCATACATGAGCACTTCCGAATTCGGCAGAAACTGACGCAGACTCTGACAGATTGCTTTTTCAATATTGGCAAAAATATCAATGTCGCTGTGATCAAAAACGATGCAGAGATAGTAGTCGGAATTCTTCCATCCCCGGGTACGCGTGACCTGGGACACGACCTGCTGATCCCGAATCTCTCCGGAAAGAATCTGTTCAAGGATCATAGGCAGGGTAGGTACCGTGGTTTGCCAGGTGGAGGGGGAGAGAATGGGAATGATATAGCTGGTCAGCAGCTCCAGAAGCGCAATGTCCTGCTGCTCCAGCTTTCGATAGCGCTCCGTAATGACGATTCGATAGAAAAATTCTCCGTTGAAGAAAATGTTCCGGATGAGAGACTTGCGCTTGGGATTGGAGGGAGACGTTATGATAACCGCATTGGTGAGCCGGAGAGAATCTGTAAAATCCGGGTCCTCGATAATACTGCTGATGTAGTTCGGGTCTTTCCTGTGACGCAGTATCCGATCCTCCTCTGCCTGATCGAAATAATCTGTTTCCGCCACACAGGTCAGCGTCGCATCGTGAACGCCGATGGGATTTCCGAAAATAGGCGCGCCGGCATCCATCATTTCCTTTACAGTACCGCCGCGAAGCAGAATGCCGCGCAGAGAATCCTCCCAGCTTCCATAGAATTCAAATACACCCATGATCAGGTTCAGCACCCGAATGACAGAGGCGTCCTCCGGCAGTTCAATCAGGCAGGTACATTTATTGACCAGTGCCGATTTGGGGCTTCCGATGACCACCGCAAGATCGATTTCTCGCTTTGGATTTTCCTTAAAATTGTGGAAATCAATAATATAAATTTTGTGCTTTTGCGGGTTTTGAATTTTTTCCACAATTTCAACAGTATTTAGATTCAAATCAAAGGATTTTTCTTTGTGTATTTTACATAAAAATTCTTTGGATAATCCCTGTAAAATCATATTATTGCTAACAAACATCGCTACCTCCTGTTTATTATGTCGAAAAACGTTGCTCTATTATCCTTCGTTTTGTTGAATTGACAGAAATGTGCATTCATTATATATTTTATAGTATAAGATTGTCAATAGGGGGGAGATGTAAAGTGAATCAAAAACAAAATTTTCTGGAAACAATCCACTGGGGGAAGCCGGAATTTGTTGCTACCGGTTTCGGTCCGCTGGTCATGGTTCGAGAACCCGGCGCCAAGAGCTATGACTCGGATGGACGCGATTGCTGGGGCGTCAAATGGCAATGGGGTAAGGAGGTATCTGGTCGCCCTTGTGTCGTGCCCGGGTACGATGTGATAACGGATCTTGAGAACTGGAAAAAGCAGCTGGTTGTACCGGATCTGAAAAGTGAGCGGTACAACTTTGAGGCCGCCGCCAGGGAGGCCGCAGCAATTAACCGGGACGAGCATCTGGTCTGTCTGAACTGCACCGGCGGAATCTTCGAGCGCACCCATTTCCTGATGGGCTTCCAGGAATGCCTGATGGCAATGATGACCGACCCTGAGCTTGTGGTAGAGGTGATGCGGGCCGTTACCCAGTTTAAGATTGATCTCCTGGTTGAAACCTGGAAGCACACCCGATATGATGCCATTTTCTACCATGATGACTGGGGTGCAAAGTACAATCTTTTCTTCTCCCCGACCATGTGGAAGGAAATGATTGAACCGCTGCACCGACAGGTGGTGAATACGGTTAAAAGTCTGGGGGATGGAAATGTGGTGTTTATCCATCACAGCGACACATTCCTGGAGCCGCTGGTTCCGGAGATGGCCCAGATGGGGATTGACGTCTGGCAGGGCTGTATTCCCCAGAATGATATTGTTCGGCTCCAAAAGGAAAATCAGGGGAAAATTGGGTTTATGGGCGGCATTGATATTGCCCGGATTGACAAGGCGGACTATAGCGAAGAGGAAATCCGCAAGGAGGTTCGCCGGGCAATTGATACATATGTCCCGCACGGCGGCTTTGTCCCCGGAATTCCCAATGGCAGTGCCCTCTTCCCGGAGGTTCAGCGTATTGTCATGGATGAACTGAAGCAATATGCCGAAAAATATTCAAAAACTTATTTTAAGAATTGACAGGAGGCTTGTGTATGAAAAGGGTTCCGTTCCGTTCCGAGGAGTTGGAAATTGTTGGCACTTTTCCAAAGACCTGCGCCCAGGGGTTTCTTATTGATAAATATAAGACGCCTATTACCGCCAAAGAAAACTATCTGCTTTTGCTGAAAAATGAGACGCCCTATTGGCTTCCCAACGGGGATATCATCACCTTCAACCCCTCCATTATTCCGGACAATATTGCCAGATATGGTGTTGTGGAAAAAGACCCCTATCCCGAGAAGGATGGCAAGGATATGTTCGGGATTGAATGGGTTTATACGCCTGCTGCCGACGGCTGTATGGTTCGTCCCGGTAAGCCTCTGATGGAGGACGCCAATGACTGGAAGGAGCTGATTCACTTCCCGGATATTGAGGCCTGGGACTGGGAGGGCTGCGCAGAGAGGAACAAGGAAATCCTGGCACAAAAGGATGCCCCAATTTTCTGCACCCATTATAATGGCCTGTTTGAGCGTCTGATTACCTTCATGGACTTTGAAAACGCCGCTTTGGCGCTGATCGATGAGGATCAGAAGGAGGCTGTTAAGGAGCTGTTCTCCGCCCTGTGTGATCTGTACATCAATATCATTGACCATGAGAAGAAGTTTTTCGATATCACCGGCATTCTGTTCCATGATGACTGGGGTTCCCAGCGTGCGCCGTTCTTCTCTATCCAGACCTATCGTGAGATGATCCTCCCCTACATCCAGCGCCTGACCAGGCATTGCCATGAAAACAATATTCTGGTGGAGCTGCACAGCTGCGGCTGCAGCGATCTGCTGGTACCTGCCATTGCGGAGAGCGGCATTGACATGTGGCGTCCTCAGCCCATGAATGATATTGACAAGATGTATCAGAATTATGGAGACAAATTCCTGATTGGCGTCCGGCAGCCCATATTCCGGCCCGACGACTCCGATGAGAAGAAAATCCAGGCGGCAAAGGCGCTTTTGACCCGTTACTGCCAGCCGGGAAGATATGTCTACACCATGTCCCATTTCCAGGACCCCCTGTTCCGCAAAACCCTTTACGAGGAGAGTCGCAAGCTTTTCAACGAATTTGCCCAGCAAGAGGGATAAAGGCATGACAGAAGAAAATTATATTCTTCCTGCAATTATGTTCGATGAATTCGAAAAGTATGGGAAAAAGCTATGTCATCAGTGATTTCCCCGGGTAAAAGGGTAACATTATGAAGACTCAAAAATTTCCAAGTGCTGCAACGATCCTGCTCTGGATTTTTCTTGCAGTCATGCTGGCCAGCTGGCTGATTCCTGCCATTACCTACACAACGGTGTATAGCGAAGAGCTGGGGCGTGAGATTATCGATGAAGCGACAGTTGTTATTGGCGCACCCAGTCGGATTAGTCCGTGGAAAATCCCGGAGATACTGGCAAACGGCGTGCAAAAGGTCTTTTCCACAATTCTGATCATCTGCGCTTGTAACGGTATGTTCTCCGTCCTGAACGCCTCTGGAGTCTTTACCGTTTTGATTAAGAAGCTGTGTGCCCTGTTTCGGGGCAGAGAAGTACGGCTGATTGCTCTGATTTATCTGAGCTTTTCCGTGCTTGGACTGGTTGTCATGCCCCATTGCTTCATTGCGTTCGCGCCGATTGTTGTGGCAATGTCCATTAAGATGGGATATGACGCCGTGGTGGGTCTGGCGATGGTTCTGTTGGGCGCAACTACCGCTTCTATGACAGGTCCATTCAGTGCGGTCACCGCGGTCTGTCAGGAGAGCGTGGGATTGCCCCTGTATTCCGGCATGGGGGTTCGTCTGTTTCTGTTCCTGATTTTTGATGTCGTCAATGTAGTGTATCTGTGCGGCTATGCGTCACGCATTCGGAAGAATTCCAGTCTCGGTTACCGGAATTATGATCAGACGGAGAAGAACTTCGAATTATCTTCCGATAAGGAAGATTTCCATTCCATCCGGCAGTATATTGCTCTGTTTGGACTGGTTGCGGTTTTTGTATTGATTGCACTGGGAAGCACCCTGTGGAATTTCTCAACCTCTAAAATCGCTGGGATTTTCATTGCTTATGCGACCGTGATGGGGTTCGTCCTTGGATACAGCTTTGACCAGACCTTCCGGCATTTTTGCGCCGGAGTCCGGGACAGCGTAACCACCAGCGCAGTGCTGGCAATGGTGGGTGCAACTACCATTGTACTGGAATCCAGCGGTCTGGTGTCCACGGTTCAGTATTATTCCTATCGGGCATTTTCCGTGCTTCCGGGAGTGCTTATTCCCACGGGAATGCTTGTGCTGATCTGTTTGCTCAATTGTGTACTGCCTTCCGGTCCTGCCAAGGGTGTGCTGCTGATGCCGCTGCTGGGCCCTGTGGCACAGATGTCCGGCATGAGCCTGCAGGCATCTGTTCTGGCGTACAATATGGGTGACAGCTTCAGTAACTATTTCCTGCCGTATGACGCCACAACCGCATCCTATCTGGAGGCAACAAAGGTTCCCTACACGGTTTGGGTTCGTTTTTATGGGAAACTGTTCCTGCTGTGGATGGTTGTGGGGATTGGCAGCTTGACGATTCTGTATTACACAGGCTACGGACCATTCTAAAGGAAAGGAGGATCTTGTATGGACATCAAATTTCCAAAACAGCTCAGAGAAATGGTGGACAAGGTTCTGGCAGGAGAAATTCAGATATCTTATTCTCAATCGGAGCCTTACAATGCGCTTGTTGCCGATGGAGACGGCATCACTGCAGTCAGCGCTTCCGGGCGTGTGATGGTTGGCAGTGACGCAGTCAAACAGGCAACGGTAAGTGTCAGCGAAGGCAATACCGGCGAGACGGGACGTTTCATCGAGTATATCGCCGGTGACGTAACAGACGATATGATGTACGGGGTTATCAAAACAGGAGTGGTCATCTCCAAAAACGACGGTTCCATCAGCGAACTGTGCTGGGTAGTTACTTTCGTGTTCCGCAAAACGGAGGATGGAAGCTGGATGCTGGTTCACCGCCATAACACTCGCTCGAAGAAATAAGTAACACACGGCTATCAAACCCAAAAAGAAAGGAAGAGAAAAATGCTGGATATTATCATCACATTGGTTCTGGTTGCATTGCTAATTTGGGGCATTATGAAAAAACTGAATCCTGCGTTCCTGCTGATCAGTCTGAGCCTGATTACCATGGCAGGTGTGCAGCTGATTACCGGTGTAAGCGTTCTGGGTGAAAAGAGTACCGGAAGCCTGTTCTTTGATCTTTTTGAAAATGTGACAAATGTTGCCGGGTCTCAGCTGAGCCGTAATGTACTGCTGGTTATGACCGTCATGGGCTATGTGTTTGTCTGCGAGAAGCTGAACGCCTCTAAAATGTTTGCAATTTATGCAGCAAAGCCGTTTGCCAAGGTAAAGAGTCCTTACGTTATCGCCGTATTTGTAATTGTCCTTGGCGTGTTCCTGAAGCTTGCCATTACCAGCTCCTCCAGTCTCTGCACCATGCTGCTGGCAACCATGTACCCGGTTATGCGTGCCTGCGGCTGCTCCAAGGGAACTGCCGCCACTGCTGTTACATTGCCCGGCTGTGTTATCTGGGGTCCTTCTGATGCTACGCTGTATCTGGCCTTCTCCATTGCAGGTCAGGAGAGCATTTCTGTTGTCGAATTCTTTACCCATTACCAGATTCCTCTTGTAATCATTCTCCTCATTGTTTTCGGTATTTCCGTTCCTTTGTCTGCCAAATTCTGGGATAAACGCGAAAAGGACGAGGATGCCGCAGAAGAGAAAGAAGTTGCACTGCTGACTGCCGAGCAACTGGGATGTCCCAGATTCTATGCGCTGTTCCCGCTGCTCCCTCTGGTAATCATTCTTGTTTTCAGCAGCCTGATTCCTGCAACGCCGGTGATCTCCGTAGGCGCTGCCCACTGGCTGGCCCTGTTCGTCCTGATTATTGTGGACATCATCGTAAAGAAGGACTTTGTCAAAGGATTTAACAATGCCATTGACTTCCTGAAAGGCATGTCCAACTACCTGCTCCTTGGTGGTATGATTATGGTTGGCGCATCCCTGTTTTCCTCCGCTTTGAATTCCGTCGGCGGTATGGCGAATATCGGAAAGCTCCTGACGCAGAGCAGTGCCGGTTATGCAATGACGCTGATCTTCGCGGTTATTCTGGGCTACATCATTGCCGCGTTCAGCCATGTTTCTCCTGCGCTGAATATTTTCGTACCTCTATTCGTTACCGTTTGCGCCGCTACCGGGAATGACATTCGCCTGATGATTCTGGCCTTGCTGACCGGTGCCTGCATGGGTATCGCAATTCTGCCTACTAACTCCGCTCTTGTCATTGCCAGTGGCACTACCGGCATTTCCATCCCGGGAATCATGAAGCGCAATCTGATTCCCTCAATTGCGGCAACCATTGCCGTAATTGCCACCTGCCTCGTTATGTACGCGATTGGCTATTGATCCTTGAGATTCAAAAGCGAAACGTGCCGTACCAGAGAAAGACGTTCATTTCCCTCCAGGTGCAAAAGGGCCCAGCTTTCCAAAGGAAAGCTGGGCTCAGACCGTCGAGAACCCCCAGTTTTGCATCAGACAAAACTGGGGGTTTATGGTGCGGGCATGGGGACTCGAACCCCAACGCAAAGCACAAGAACCTAAATCTTGCATGTCTACCAATTCCATCATGCCCGCATGATTTCTCATTCTATCATACCCCGGGGCGGTTGTCAATTCACAGCCGCCCCGGGTCATCTCAATTTTTCCACTTGCCAATCAGCGCCTGGATCTGAGCCGTGAGCTTGGCGTTGTCCTTGTTCGTCCGTCCCTTCCGGGCCTTTACCAGGGCCAGCAGCTCCTGGGCCGCGTCTACCATTTCCTCATAGACCTGCCGGGCCCGTTGGCTGCCCTTAAACGCTGCCTGCCGGTCAATACGGATACCCTCCGTGTAGACCGTCAACTTCCCGTTCAGCAGGTCGTACTCCGTGCCGCTGTAGGGAGCCAGGGCGTTGTAGCCCAGAGAGGCCAGGGTCCCCCGGAAGGCTTCACAGCTTCCTTCGTCTCCGTGGTTGACAAATACCATTTGGGGCTTTTCCCGGAATCCATACAGCCAGTTCAGCAGGCCCTCCCGGTCGGCGTGACCAGAGGTGCCGTGGAGGGTGGCAATCTCCGCGTTTACCGCAATGTCCTCTCCGAAAAGCCGGACGGAGCTTGCGCCGTTTTGCAGCCGCTGACCCAGAGAACCATCCGCCTGATAGCCCACAAACAGAACAGTGCTGTCCTTTCGCCACAGATTGTGCTTTAAGTGATGGCGTATCCGGCCTGCCTCACACATGCCGCTGGCGGAGAGAATCACCTTGGGCTGGGGCTCGGCGTTGATTTCCTTGGAGTCGTCAGAGGTAACGCTGAGATGAAGACCCTCAAACCAGATGGGATTGATGTCCTTTTGGAGAAGCGCCCGGGTCTGCTCGTCGAAGCTCTCGGGGCTGCATTGGAGGAAGATTCCGGTAGCCTCTACGGCAAGGGGGGAATCCACATATACCAGGAAGCCGTCGTGGCCTGTTACCAGGCCCTGCTGTTTAATCTCCCGGATGGCATAGAGCATTTCCTGGGTCCGGCCCACCGCAAAGGCGGGGATTACCAGATTGCCGCCCCGGTCCAGTGTCCGCTGAATGGTCTGGGCAAGCTGGGTCAGTGCGTTCCCCGGGTCCTTTTCGTGGAGCCGGTCGCCGTAGGTGGACTCGATGACCAGATAGTCCCCATCGGAAACGGGCTGAGGGTCCCGGATGAGAGGCTGATTGATATTGCCGACATCGCCGCTGAATACGATCTTCTTCGTGACCCCGTCCTCCGTCAGCCACAGCTCCAGAAAGGCGGAACCCAACAGATGCCCTGCGTCGGTGAGGCGCAGGACCACGCCCTCGGCAATCTGCCGGGGAGTGTCGTAGGCGCAGGGCCGGAACAGCCGGATGGCAGCCAGAGCATCGTTTACCGTGTAGCTGGGCATGACAGGGGCTTCTCCGGCCCGCTCTGCCTTCCGGGACTGCCACTGGGCCTCCGACTCTTGAATGTGGGCGGAGTCCCGAAGCATGATGCTGCACAAATTACAGGTAGCCTCTGTGGCATAGATGGGGCCGGAAAAGCCGTCCTTTGTAAGCTTTGGCAGCATTCCCGAGTGATCGATGTGGGCATGGGTCAGTAACACGGCCTCGATCTGATTGGGAGCAACAGGCAGAGGTATGTTCTGAAATACGTCCGCGCCCTGTTCCATACCGCAGTCAACCAGATAGTATCGGCCTCCTACGGTCAGAAGGGTACAGCTTCCCGTGACCTCGTGGGCCGCGCCGATGAATTGGACCTTCATTGTCAGCACCTCCGGATTCCTTTTTTTTTATTATAGCACATTCCCGGGGCCTGTGGGTAGAGTAGTTGTAAATTTTTCCGGGAACTTTCCAAAATAGGCCCTAGGAAAAGGGAAACAAATGTGCTATGATAACAGAAAGAGGTGAGGGCTATGGAAGAAGAAAAGAAGGAAACCGAGTCCCAGGAGGGGTATGTACCCCGGCCCGCCTGGCAGGTGTGGGCGGCCCGGCTGGGTGTGGCGCTGATGATCCTGTTTGTGATCTATCAGATCCTCAGCATCGCAAGGGGCGGTCAGTTATGAAGATTTTGGGGATCGACCCGGGCTATGGCATTACGGGCTTCGGCCTCATTGAAGCCCAGCGGGGGCAGTATCGGCTTATCAACTGCGGGGCCATTACCACGCCCCCCAATACGGACTTTTCCTGGCGGCTGGAGG
>CAYRDE010000041.1:0-15799 GCA_964422935.1 uncultured Oscillospiraceae bacterium
CAAGGACCTGGGCACCGGCAAGGAGCAGCAGATTTCCATCACCGCCTCCACCAACCTGAGCCAGGAGGACATCGATAAGGCTGTGAAGGAAGCCGAGCAGTACGCCGCCGAGGACAAGGCCCGTAAGGACGAGGTTGACACCCACAATGCTGCCGACCAGACCGTCTATCAGACCGAGAAGACCCTGAACGAGCTGGGCGACAAGATCGACGCCAGCGAAAAGGCCTCCATCCAGAGCGCCATTGACAAGCTGAAGGAAGTCAACAAGGGCACTGATGTGGCTTCCATCAAGGCTGCCACCGAGGAAGTCCAGCAGGCCTTCTACAAGGTTTCCGAGAAGCTGTACCAGCAGGCCAATCCCCAGGGCGGTCAGGCCGGTCAGGCAGGCCCTCAGAACCCCGGCGATGACGGCGTGGTGGACGCCGATTACGAAACCGTTGACTAACGGTAACCAGATTAGGGGCGGCTTTTACCGCCCCTATGTGGCGTATTTGAAGTGTTGAGGTAACGTACATGGCAGAAAACAAGCGTGACTATTATGAGGTGCTGGGCGTCAGCAAGGATGCCAGCGCCGATGAAATAAAAAAGGCCTACCGGAAAAGCGCCATGAAGTATCACCCTGACCGGAATCCCGGCGATAAGGAAGCCGAGGAAAAGTTCAAGGAATGCGGAGAAGCCTACGAGGTCCTGTCCGATCCGGATAAAAAGGCCCGGTATGACCAGTACGGCTTTGCGGGCGTCGATCCCAACTTCGGAGCCGGTGGTTCCGGCTTCGGCGGAGGATTCAGCGGCTTTGAGGGCTTTGGCGATTTCGGTGATATTTTCAGCGACTTTTTCGGCGGCGGCAGAAGCCGGGGCAGTCAGCAGAACGCCCCCCGCCGGGGCGAAAATGTCATGGCCCGGCTGGAGCTGACCTTTGAGGAAGCGGCCTTTGGCTGTGAGAAGGAAGTGTCCACGCCGCGGATTGAGAACTGCGCCGCCTGTAAGGGTACCGGTTCCGCCGACGGAGTCGTGGAAACCTGTCAGCAGTGCCGGGGCACCGGTCAGGTGCGGGTGGTTCAGAATGTGATGGGCATGCAGATTCAGTCCAGCTCCACCTGTCCCAGCTGCAACGGTCGGGGCAAGATTATCAAGACTCCCTGCAATACCTGCAAAGGCAAGGGCAAGGTCCGCCGGACCAACCGGGTCAAGGTCAAGGTTCCCGGCGGCGTGGACAACGGTCAGACCGTCCGTGTCCGGGGCGAGGGCTGTGTCGGCGGAAATGGCGGTCCCAACGGCGACCTGCTGGTGGACATTACCATCAAGCGCCATCCCATCTTTACCCGGCGGGACTATGATGTTCTGTGCGAGGTACCCATTTCCTTCACCCAGGCGGCTCTGGGGGCGGAGATTGAGGTTCCCACCCTGGACGGCAAGGTGAAATACACCATCCCCGAGGGCACCCAGACCGGTAAGGAATTTGTGATTCGGGAAAAGGGCATCCCTGAGGTGGGCAATCCCCGTCGCCGGGGCGACCACCGTTTCACTGTGGTGGTAGAAACCCCCACCAGGCTTACCAAGGAGCAGAAGGATCTGCTGCGGCAGCTGGAGGGTTCCGTGGGAGATTCTCCCAAGCGGAAGACCTTCAAGGACAAATTGAACGATTTCTTCGATTAACGATTTTGGCGGCGTCTCACAGGAGACGCCGCCATCTTCGCTTTGTTTAAATCAGTTCCGCCGGGTCCGTAAATTCCAGTCCGAAGGCCTCCGCCACACTCCGGTAGGTGCATTTTCCGTCGTAGCAGTTCAGTCCTTCCAGAAGGCCCTTATCCCTGCGGCAGGCTTCTTCCAGCCCAAGAGAGGCGATTTTCAGGCCGTAAGGCAATGTGGCGTTTGCCAGAGCCTGGGTGGAGGTACGGGGCACTGCCCCGGGCATATTGGCAACACAGTAGTGGATGATACCGTCTATCTCGTAGATGGGATTGTCGTGGGTGGTGGCGTGGCTGGTTTCCGCGTTGCCGCCCTGGTCGATGGCAACATCTACAATCACAGCGCCGGGCTTCATGATTTTCAGGTCTTCCCTTTGAATCAGTTTGGGCGCCACGGCTCCGGGCACCAGAACCGCCCCCACGACCAGGTCCGCCTCCCGAATAGCTTCCAGCACATTCCCCCGGCTGGCGTACAGGGTGCTGATCTGCCTGGGGAAGATGTCGTCCAGATAGCCCAGACGCTCCAGGTTGATGTCCAGCACGGTGACATCCGCACCCATGCCCACTGCCATCTTGCAGGCATTGGTGCCTACGTTGCCGCCGCCCAGGATGACTACCTTGCCCCGGGACACACCGGGCACACCGGCAAGCAGTACGCCCCGGCCTCCAAAGGTTTTTTCCAGATATTTGGCCCCTTCCTGAATGGAAAGGCGGCCCGCAATGTGGCTCATGGGCGCAAGGCAGGGCAGGCCGCCATGAGGCCCGACAATCGTCTCATAGGCAACGGCCTTGATCTTCTGTTCCATAAGGGCTTTTGTCAGGGGTTCGTTGTCTGCCAGGTGAAGATAGGTATACAGGATCATCCCTTCGTGGAAATATTGGTACTCGCTTTCAATCGGCTCCTTGACCTTTACCACCATATCCGCGTCCCAGGCGCTTTTGGGGTCCGGGACAATTACCGCCCCTGCCTGGGCGTACTCCTGATCCGGATAGCCGGAGCCAAGGCCTGCCCCGGTCTCCACCAATACCTTGTGACCGGCGTGTACATAATCGCTTACGTTGCTGGGGGTCAGTCCCACACGGAACTCGTTGTTTTTGATTTCCTTTGGCAATCCAATAATCATAACAGATACCCTCTTTCTTTTATGGCGATTGGTTGACGGCTTCCTATGTTTTTATTATACCTTGTGCAGGCAAAGTAAGTCAATGGAATCCTGCAAGAATCCTGATTTTCTTTGAATTGGCCCTTGTGATTGTCCCTTATATCCTGTATAATAGGAAAAAATGACAGGAGGAACCCCCCATGAAGCGTGAAAACTATATCAGCTGGGACGAATATTTTATGGGCATCGCCATGCTGGCGGCCCGGCGCAGCAAGGACCCCAACACCCAGGTGGGAGCCTGCATCGTTTCTCCCGACAATATCATTATCTCCACCGGCTACAATGGTATGCCCAAGGGCTGCTCCGACGATGAGTATCCCTGGGAGCGGGAGGGAGAGCAGACCAAGTATCCCTATGTGGTCCATGCGGAGCTGAACGCCGTCCTCAACGCCAATGGGCGGGACCTCCGGGGCAGTAAGCTGTATGTGGCATTGTTTCCCTGCAATGAGTGCGCCAAGGCCATCATCCAGAGCGGGGTGAAGGAGGTCTACTACCTGTCCGACAAGTACGCCGATTCCATGGCAACCCTGGCCTCGAAGCGGATGATGGACTCTGCGGGCGTCAAGTACACCCAGCTTCGGACAAATCTCAAATCCATTACTCTGGACTTTGTTCCCGAGGAGGAACGGCGGTAACAAACGCCGAAGAAAATCACTGACACAAGGAGGAGCCTCATGCGCATGGAGCAGGGGGCGCGTATTATCGTGGAGCGCTGGCTGTTCGCCCAGCCCGAGGATGTGCTGCACTTTATCACGGATGAGACCCAGCTGCGGGAAGCGAATGCCTTCTGCAATGCCGCCCGGCAGGTGGGCGCCATCCCCAAGGTCACGGTGCTGAGTGCCGGTTCCGTTCAGGCCGGGGACAGCGTGGAGCAAATGCGCCGCATCATGTCCTACGCCACAGCCATCGTTGGAGCCACCAGCCAGTCCTTTATCACCACCACCGCGGTGGACTATGCCCTGCACCATGGCGCCCGGTTCCTGTCCGTGCCCATGGCTACCAACGACGGTCGCTCCCTGCTGGAACAGGACTTCCTGGGAATGTCCCCCGGAGCTGCCGCCTGGATGGGCCGCCCCATGCTGCGGCATCTACGGGGTGCGGACAACGTGCGGGTGACAACAAAACTGGGGACCGATATCACGTTTTCCCTCCATGGTCGCACCCCTGGTATGTTCAATGGAGAGGCCCTGCGACCGGGAAGCTTTGCCTCCGCCAGCTTTGAGGTATACGTTCCTCCGGTGGAGACAGTGACCCATGGCAGGGTAATTCTGGACGGCTCCATGGGCTACATTGGGCTGGTGAAAAAGCCCCTGGAGCTTAGGTTCGAAAAGGGATACCTGACCTATATCGAGGACACTCCGGACGGTCGGCGGCTGCGGGCCTATCTGGAGCAATTCGGCGACCCGGAGATGTACTGCGCCGCGGAGTTTGGCATTGGCCTGAACCGGCTGTCCCGATGCCGGGGCGCTTCCTACATTGAAGACGAGAGTACCTACGGCACCTTCCACATCGGATTTGGACGAAATCTGGCCCTGGGAGGCAGCCACAACGCCGCCGGACATTTTGACATTGTAATCCACGATCCCACCATTTTTACCGGGGAGTCGGTGATTATGAAGGATGGAGAGAGCTGTGCCAGGTTCGGATGAACCAACGCAGAAAGCCAGCTGGGGATTCTGCACAAAAACTTTCGTGGGATTGAAACTTATTGCTTGCATTTTGCACTTTTTCGTGGTAAACTGTCAATATAACTGGTGGTTGCCCTCCGCTAGTGGATGGCAACCACCAGTTGTATATTTTTTTCAAGGAGGAAGAAAAGCATGGAATTACTGAAACTCATTGGCATCGTGGTCGTTGTTGTCGGATTTGTCCTGAAATTTGACACCATGGCAACGGTGGTCGTCGCCGGACTGGTAACCGGTCTGGTGGCGGGTATGTCCCCCATGGAGATTCTGAATACGTTGGGCGCCTCTTTCATCTCCAACCGTACCGCTACTCTGTTTGTACTGACCCTGGCAGCCATCGGTCTGTGCGAGCGCAACGGTCTGAAGGATAAAGCTGTTGATCTGATCAAGTCTCTCAAGTCCGCTACCACCGGTCGGGTGCTGGCCCTGTGGCAGGCTGTCCGGACTGTGGCCTCCGCCTTCTCTCTGCGGATCGGCGGTCATCCCCAGTTCATCCGCCCCCTGATCAACCCCATGGCTCAGGGCGCTGCTGTAGCAAGGTTCGGTGAAATCGACGAAAAGGATGAGGACACCATCAAGGGCATGGCTGCCGCAACCGAGAACTTTGGCAACTTCTTCGCCCAGAACTGCTTTATGGGTGCTTCCGGTACCCTGCTGATTGTCTCTACCCTGAACGAGCAGGGCTTCGCGGTGGATGCCCTTCAGATCGCCGGGCAGTCCGTTCCCATTGCCGTAATCTCCGTGGTGGTGGGCGTGATTTACGCGCTGCTGTTTGATATGTACATGAAGCGGAAATATGCCGCTAAGAAGGAGGGCAAATAATATGACCTGGACACTGAGCACTGTTGTCGCTGAAATTTTTTACTGCGTGATCGGCTTGCTGTTTGCCCTCAACGGCGTAAAGGCCCTGAAGGACAGTGGCCTTAAGAACCGGATCGGCACCGCCATTTTCTGGTTCATTGTTGCCTTTACCTTCATTGCCGGCCCCTATGTTCCCAAGTGGATTACCGGTGTCTGCGTGGTAGCCATGGCCTGCCTCACCGCCTCCCGTCAGGTCAGCCAGTCCAAGAGCGATGTTCCCACCGCCGAGGCCACCCGGGCCAATGCTGACAAGTTCGGCTACTGGGTGTTCCTGCCCGCTGTGTGTCTGGCGCTGGTTGCTGTTCTGGTGGCTACCTTCTGGAAGAGCCTGGGTGCCAACAACGCCATTGGTGTCTCTGCATTGGTCGCCCTGATCATTGCCCTGTGCCTGTTCAAGGCAAAGCCCTCCACCGCACTCAAGGACGGTACCCGTCTGCTGGACAACGTAGGCCCCGTGGGCCTGCTGCCTCAGGTTTTGTCCGCCCTGGGCGCTCTGTTTACCGCTGCCGGTGTGGGCGAAGTCATTGCCCACGGCGTAGGCATGGTGGTTCCCGAGGGCCACAAGCTGGCTGCCGTTGCGGTGTACTGCATCGCCATGGCTCTGTTCACCGTGATCATGGGCAACGGTTTTGCCGCCTTCTCCGTGATCACTGTGGGCGTGGGCATTCCCTTCGTCATTGCCCAGGGCGCCAACCCTGTGGTCGTAGGCGCGCTGGGCCTGACCGCCGGTTACTGCGGCACCCTGATTACGCCTATGGCTGCCAACTTCAACGTTATGCCTGCGGCTCTGCTGGAAACCAAGAGCAAGTACGCGGTCATCAAGGCCCAGCTTCCGGTGGCGATTATCATGCTGATCATCCACATCATTCTGATGTATGTGCTGGCCTTCTGACGTACAAGGAGAATGCTTATGAAACTGCTGTTGACTGCTTTTGATCCCTTCGGCGGTTCTCCCGTCAACCCTGCCCTGGAAGCGGTAAAGCTGGTGAACGACAATGTGGTCGGTGTGGAAGTTGTCAAACTGGAGGTCCCCACCGTATTCCGCAAGTCCATTGATACCGTGGCAGCCGCCATTGAAAAAGAAAAGCCCGACGCAGTACTGTGCATCGGTCAGGCCGGTGGTCGGTATGATCTGACCCCTGAGCGGGTGGCTATCAACCAGGACGACGCCAGAATCCCCGACAACGAGGGAAATCAGCCCATCGACACCGTAATCTTCCAGGACGGCGAGGCGGCCTACTTTGCCACGCTGCCCATTAAGGCCATGGTAGCAAAGATTCGGGAGGCCGGACTTCCCGCCAGTGTCTCCAATACCGCCGGTACCTTTGTGTGTAACCACCTGATGTACGGCGTGCTGTACACCCTAGCAAAGCACTATCCCAATGTGAAGGGCGGCTTCATGCACGTTCCCTTCGTTCCCAGCCAGACGGTGAATCGCGCCACGCCTGCCCCTTCCATGAGCAAGCAGGACATTGCCCGAGGCATTGAGGCCGCTATCTCCGCTATTGGGGAGTACGATACGGATATTCACGCCGTCGGCGGAAAGACCCACTGAGTGGTTTCCCCCGAACAGCCAAATCAATCAGTAATAACCCCCCAGTTTTGCTCGATGCAAAACTGGGGGGTTCGCGTGTCAAAAAGGGTTCGCAGTGTCAGGCGACTGACTCAGTAACGATCCGATTTTTCCCTTCGGAAAAGACGTATCTCAGGTTGCCGCATCCGTCGCTGTACCCAGGAACTGCCTGCATTTGCTCAGGCCCGGCCCAACAATCGCCATGGTTCGGTCGTAAGACGCCTGAAGCTCTGCGGTTGTGGCATCGGTGAGGCTGTACAGCGCTTGCCACTGACCGCGCTTACTCTCGTCCAGGGGCAAGATGTTATATTCCACCTTTCCATCCCCATTGGTAAATTTGTTCACCCAGGTGGGAAGTACCTGGGCATCCGACACCCGAACGGCACCGCTGTCGTCTTTTTCAAAGGTGACGGTAAACATAGCGCCGTCCTCGGTATGACCGGTATCCATCCGCATTTCCTCCCGCCGCTGGTTGGATACCGCGTTGCCCAGAGAGTAAATGCACACCGTCTTATGCTCCGGATCGGCGGTGCTGGTGAGAAGATCCATTGGCTCGACCACATGGGGGTGGCCTCCCACAATCACGTCAACGCCAAGATCGCACATCTTCTGGGCAATGGCGCTCTGGGTCGCATCCTGGGTAAGCAGGTATTCCGTACCCCAGTGGATGAACAGCATGGTGGCTTCCGCCCCCTCTGCCTTCATATCGGCAAGGATCTCTCGGACCTCCGTGTACAGCTTGTCCAGATTGTTTGCCGTGAAGTAATTGACAACCCCCGCCTCCCGGACGATGGTCTGATTCTGGAAGTTCAGATTGGGGCTGCCGTCACTCTCCAGGCCGGCGGCGTAGGTATAGCAGAGCATCCCGATTTGAATGCCGTTCACATCGACTACCGTGTATTTCTTTTCCTGGTCGCTGAGCTGAGTGCCCAGGGCCGTCAGATCCCGGTTTCGAACCTGCTCCACCGTCCGCTTGAGACCGGCTACCGTGGTATCGGCGCAGTGGTTGTTGGCAGTGAGGATAATATCATAGCCGGTCCCTGCCAGAGAGTCCGCCAGCGGGTCCGGGCAGTTGAAGGCGGGATTTCCGGAGTAGGGATAGTCCTCCCCGCCAAAGGTGGTTTCCAGATTGATGACCGCCAGATCCGATTGGGCAATATAGGGGCGGACATACTGAAACAGGGAATCAAAATTGTAGTTTCCCTCCCCCAGATTGCACGCCGCCGGAAAGCTGGGGTTGTCTGTAAACAGGTATTTGTGCATCAGCACATCTCCCTGGGCGGCAATCGTTGCCCTGGCTACCACGGCTGGCTCCGAAGGGGTGGTAACGGAAGTGGTTTCCGCGGGAGCGGAGGACCTGGGAAGATTGTCCTCTGTGGACCTTCCGCAACGGCTCAAAAGAATCGCTACCGTCAGTCCCAAAACCAGCAGTACCGGGATTATAAAAAAGGGAAATCTTCTTTTGCGCCTGCGGCGTCTGACCGGTCTTGCGCTGTTTCTGGGTGCTTCAAATTTTCCTGGCATTCTGTTTCTTCTCCCTGAATGTTGGTATTTTGTGCCATTTTACCATAGACACGTCGAAAAGTAAACATGGAAAGATTTAAGATTTTCTTAGGGAAGCTGCGATGCATCCGGCAGCTTGATCCTTTTATAGGTCAGGCGTCAAAATTCAGCCATCCCTTCTTCTGCCGCAGAAGGTACCAGGCCAGCAGGGAAACCAGCGCCGAAACTATGGGTGTGTTCAGCCACATGCCGTCCAGGCCCAGAGGCTGTAGAATCAACAGAAGCAGGACAGGCAGGGCAAAGGCGTTGGAAATGCACAAAATTGTAGCAGGCTTTGGTTGATCCAGGGCAATCAGGAAGCACTGAATGGCAAAGCCGAACCATCGTGTCAGGAAGGCAAGGCTGTAGAGCTTCAAGGCATGAACGGTCAGGGCCATTAATTCCGGATCAGGAGCCTTTAAAAACAGGGTGGCGATCTGGGCGGGGAAGGCAAGCAAAACGGCTCCTCCCCCAATGGAAATCACTGCCGCCACAATCAGGCAGCACTTCGCGATGGCTTTCACCCGCTGAGGCTGGCCCGCTCCCCAGTTGTATCCCAGGGCGGGCTGGAGAGAATCGCAGGCCCCATACAGGGTCTGCCGCAGAATGTCACCGGCATACAGAAGCACGCCGTAAACGCTGACGGCAACAGCGCCGCCCATGTTCAGCAGCACAATGTTAAACAAAATACCGGTGAGGTGGGCGGAGATGTTATTCAGGAAAACGGGACCGCCGCTGGCTACAATCTGCCGGAGCATGGGGAGCGAAAATTTAGGGCGGCAGAATTTCAGCGTCAGCTTTCCCCGGAGGAAGGGGTATAATGCCCCCAGGCCAATGAGGAACATACCCAGGGAAACTGCCAGGGGAGAGCCGCTGATATCCATTCCCAGCACCCCCAGGCACAGGTATTCCAGAGCCAGAATCAATATGGACATGGCAATGTTCAATAGCATACTGCCCCGGATCTGACCGCAGATTCGCAGATAATTATCGGCGGCAAACACGAAGGTAGTCAGCGGGGACCACAGGGCATAGACCCGAATATAGCGGACAGCCAGCTGCTTCAGCTCCCCCTCCGCGCCCATCAGCGACATCAGCCAGGGAGCGGCGGCATAGATCAAAATACCCATAGCCAGTCCGGTCAGAACAACCAGGAGGCAGGCGCAGGTGAAGATATTCCCCGCTTCCTTCTCCTCCTTCCGGCCCAGGGCAATGGAGATGGGCACCGAGGAGCCAACGCCGATCATATCGGACAGGGAGAAATTGATCATTACAAAAGGAAAGGCCAGATTCAGGGCGGCAAAGGCTGTCTCTCCTGCCAGCTGACCCACAAAAATACCGTCAAACAGCCCCCACAGAGAGGAGGCCACCATGCTGACGGCGCCGGGAATGGCAACCATCGCATAGAGCTTCCAGGGCGGCGTACCGGTGTAGAGCTGATAGCTGTTCATAATATCTCCTTCCAGGTAAATTTGAGAAACGATCAGGCTGCTTCACTGCTTATCCAGGGTTGCAAACCTGGTATTCCGGGAATCGGTATGCGAAAAAATATCCGATTGCGGGGCATTATACTCCGGAATCGGAGGAATGTCAAGGGATTGGCTTTTTCTTGCTTTTCTCCCCGGCCTGCTGTAAAATAAAGCCCAAAGGAGAAATGTCCCATGAAGAAAGAACGAAGGCTTGCTATACTGCTGGGCTGTGGAGCGTTGACACTGCTCATGGTACTGGCACTTTTCCTGCCCCGGCGGGAATTGACCGGTTGGAAAAAAATGGATGATCTGCCCCGAAGCTGGCAGCAAAGGATACAGAAGACGCTATGGGAGGTGATTGACATTTGTCAAGCGCTGCCCGGAGAAAGCCGGACGGATATCGACCATATGGAATCGGAGCTGATTGCCCGGGGCTGGCCTGTGGAGGATACCGACAAGGACTACCCTTCCTATCTTGCCAATTCCCAAAGCCTGACAGATTTTTGGGAAGCAGCTGCCGCCGGGAGAAAGGCTGAAACCCGCTTTCTCCGGATCTCCGAGGACGGCGGCTTTGGCATGACGTGCCTTCTCAGCGACGGAACGGAAACCCGCTGTGTGCTGATCGGCGTAGGCTGGCAGGGCGGGAAGCCCTATGTACGCACCCAGGAGGTTCTGCCGGTGTACGACATGGTTTTGGCGGACTGGGGCACCTTCTACTACCGGCTGTATCCGGAGGACCCCCACTATATTGACTACATGCAGCTGCGGCTGGCCCCGCCGGACAGGGAGAACTATAACCTGTGCCGGAAGTACATTCTTCCCATCGGCTACCAGATGGTAAATTTCTTCCTGGTAGACTGGCAGGAAGGGGACTGGGGAGAGATGTCCTTTGCGGACGTATTTGAATATCTGTATGAGGAGAGAACCGGAGAAACCGTCTTTCCCTGGACGGACTATGTAGACCCTGACAATACCCTCCGTGCCCGGGTCCCGGCAAGCCTGTTTGAGGAAACCATTCAATCCTTTCTGAATGTTTCCCGGGAGGAGCTGCGGCAAGAAGCATTCTGGTCGGAAGTGGGCTACCCCTGGCGCACCTTCTTCGGGGATGATCTGACCTCCAGGAGCTATCCTCTGTGTGAGCCGGTGGTGACCGGCGTAAGGGAAAATGAGGACGGGACGTTTACTCTGTCCGTGGAGGTAGGCTCCCCGGAGAAGAAGACCAACCGTCTCTTTTCTCACGAAGTGACCATTCGTCCTCTGGCAGACGGAAGAAGCCAATATGTTGCAAACCGGGTAACGGAGATCGGCCCCTGGGGACTTCCCTACCACCTGCCCCGGTTTACGCTGGACGGCTGATGCTCTTGTGCCAAATAAGCAGGAGAACCAGGCTCAGGCAGCAGATGCCACCGCCGAAGCAGAAGGCGGCGGGCAGGCTCCAATCTGACAGCACACCGAAAATCAGGTTCGTAACGATGGCTACGGCGCTGATGAGCATGGAATAGACGCTGAGAGCCGTGGCCCGGTTTTTGGTTTGAATGTGCTGGTTTTGCAGGGATGCCTGAAAGGGCTGAAACAGGGTATTGGAAAGGCGCAAGGTCAGAATTCCCAGCACTGAAGGAACCGCCTGAGAGGATAGCGCCAGCACCAGGCAGGAGGCTCCGGCAAGGCCGCAGAAGAGAAGGAAAGAAGCTCCCGTGCCCAGCCGTCGGGTAACCGAAGCGGAACATACCCCCAGCAGCCCCAGCACTGTGGCAGCGATATAGAGGATGCCAATGGCGGAGGCGGAAAGGCCGCAGCGGGTGTATTGGAGCTGATTTAAAAATACGGTAATGGTCTGGTGGGTTTCGGACAGCAGAGCCACAGCCACCAAAAACAGCAGAAAGGTCCGGCTGCGAAGGGTCTCCCCCAGGGTTTCCCCAATGGATTCCCCGGGGGCCTTTTTCTCCCGGGCGGGCCTGACCTCCGTCAGGCCAAAGGAAAGAAGGGCTGCCCCGCCGTAGCTCACCACCGTCAGGAAGCCTGCCAGGGAATAGTTGTCCCGAACAAACAGAGAGAAGATCCCCGCAGCAGCGAGGAGGCCTGCCGTACCCATGGCGTCATAGATGCCGAAGACCCTTTGGCTGTTTTCCCCTCCGCAGGACAGGTAGAGGATGCTCACATCCACCCCGGAGAAGCCGGACAGCACCACGCTGAGCATCAGCCGCTCCAGCAGAAACCCGGGGAAATCGGTTGCCTTCCAAAAGACAATTTTGGAGAGGAAATACAGCAGGGAGCAGAAAATCATGGTTTTCCGATAGCCAATCTTATCCGCGACGATGCCCCAGGGAATCTCCAGCAGGATCATCAGGGCCAGGGAAATGCTCTCAATGAGGGTGATCTGGAAAACCGTGACACCCTGGGCCTGGCGGTACAGCGTGGCAATGGGGCCGTAAAATACCATGCCCTGGAGCAGGGCAATGGCATACATGATGAAAAGGTTTCTCTTCATGGAAATGTCCTTAAAAATCCGGGATAAACCCAATATCTGCCGAGTCGGCCTCCTGGGTGAAGCCCTCCAGGTCGTTTAAATACATCCAGCTGAGCACCGCGTCGTATTCCTCGTCGGTAATCCGGCGGTCGAAGGGAGCGGGCAGTCCGCCCATGGGGGTATACTGGCGCATGAGGCTTACCAGCACCTCCCCGGGGGCAAAGCGCTCCCCGATCCAGTCCAGCACCCGCAGGGAATTGTCCACACAGCCGGGGAGAATCAGGTGACGGATGATGGTGCCCCGGGTAATTTTGTCCCCTGCCCACTGGACCGGCCCGGTTTGCCGGACCATTTCCGTAATGGCAGCGACAGCGACCGGAAAGTAATCCGCCGCTCCGGATAGGGTCTTTGCAAGCCTTTGGTCCGCGTATTTCAGGTCAGGCAGATAGATGTCCACCTTCCCCTCCAGCTCCCGGAGGGTTTCCACCCGCTCATAGCCTCCGCAGTTATACACCACCGGAACAGGGAGCTTTGGGTCAAGTGCCGGTAAAATGGTAGGCAGAAAATGGGTCGGGGTCACCAGGTCGATGTTCTCCGCTCCCTGGGCAATCAGGTCTTCAAATAAGGCCCGAAGGGCCTGGGAATCCATGTACCTTCCCACAGCGCCACCGCTGATGGCTTTGTTCTGGCAGAATTTGCAGCCCAGGGTACAGCCGCCGAAGAAGACAGCGCCGCTGCCTCCGTTCCCAGCCAGGGCCGGTTCCTCCCACTTGTGAAGCATGGCTTTGGCAACCAGGGCCATGTCGGGGCAGCGGCAGAAGCCCCGCCCTCCCCCACTGCGGTCAACGCCGCATTGCCGGGGACATAGATTACAATGCTCGTAGTTCATGCTGATCCCATCCTTTTATGGATATCTTAGCAGGTTTTGTCTTCTTTCTCAACCCAATCTTTACGTTCCGGAAAAAATGTGGTATGATACCGATAACTGACGCCCAAGGAGGAGAGAAATATGGAAATTCGGTTTGCCGGGGAACAGGATATTCCCGGATTGATTGACCTGCTCAAGCAGGTGGGAGAGGTCCACCACCAGATTCGCCCGGATCTGTTTCACGCCGGTGCGCAGAAATATGACGAAGAGGCTTTGAAGGAGCTGCTCAAGGACAGCCGCCGCCCGATTTTCGCCGCCATTCGGGATGGCAGGGTAATCGGCTATGCTTTCTGCATTCTCCAGGAGACCAGGGGAGAGCCGGCTCTGGCAGACCGGAAGGTCCTCTACATTGATGATCTGTGTGTAGACCAGGCCGTCCGGGGCGGCGGTGTGGCAAAGGCCCTCTATGACCACACCTGCGCCTATGCAAGAGAGCTAAATTGCGATGCCGTGACATTGAACGTCTGGTGCGGCAATGACCGTGCCATGCACTTTTACGAAAAATGCGGCTTAAAGCCCCAGAAGATCGGCATGGAGTACATTCTCAGGGAGTAAAAGGAGAAAGCAATGGCCTTTGACGCAACATTTTTATCTGCCGTACTGGCGGAGGTTCGAGACAAATGCCTGGGAGGCCGGGTGGATAAGATCCACCAGCCCAGCCGGGACGCCCTGATCCTCCACATCCGGGGGAAGGACAGCCGGGAAAAGCTGCTCTTTGCCCCCAATCCTACCGCCCCCCGACTGCATCTGACCGCTGCCTCCCCGGAGAATCCGGCGGAGCCGCCCATGTTCTGCATGCTGCTGCGCAAGCATCTTCTGGGAGCCAGGCTCTCGGAGATCTCCCAGCTTCCCATGGAACGGGCAGCCTTCTTTACCTTCGACTGCACCGACGAAATGGGCTATCCTGTACAGAAAACCCTGGCAGCGGAGCTGATGGGCCGCACCTGCAACCTGTATCTTCTGGGGGCGGACGGGCGGATCATCGACTGTCTGCGCAGGATCGGTCTGGACGAGAGCGCCAAACGGGCCGCTCTGCCGGGATTAAAATACCAGCTTCCGGAGCCGGTGGGGAAGCTGGACCCCAGGGATGGGCTGGACTACGCTGCTCTTCTGAAGGAGCCCGGCGGGGATATTCTCTCTGACCGGCTCATGGACAGATTGGGAGGCCTGTCCCCTCTGGTATGCCGGGAAGCGGCGCTGTACGCCGCCGGAGATGTGGATGCCCGGGTGACCCTCTGTGACCCGGAGGAAACCGGACGGAAGCTTTCGGAATTCTTTGGCGAGGTGATAAACCATCCGGCGCCCTATTACTATGCCCTGGCAGACGGCACCCCCAAGCAGTTCGCCTTCTGTCCCATCCGGCAGTACGGCGGCTGTCAGCAGGCAGAGTCCTTCAGCGCATTGCTGGACAGCTTCTATACCCTCCGGGACCGAAAGGACGCCATGCGGCAAAAAAGCCAGGCGATCCGAAAAACCGTCCAGAATCTGTGCACCCGTCTGACCCGTAAGCTAGCCATCCAGGAAAAGGAGCTTGCCGCCACCTATGACCGGGAACGGCTCCGCCAGTTGGGGGACATCCTCACCGCCAACCTGCACCGGATTGTCAAGGGACAGACGAAAATTCAGTGCGAGGATTTTTACGACGAAGCCATGGCCCTGATTGACATTCCTCTCAGCCCCATTTTGTCCCCCCAGCAGAACGCCGCCAAATTCTATAAGGACTACACCCGGATGAAGAACGCCGAGAAGGAGCTGACCCACCAGATCGACCTGGGAGAAAAGGAGCTGAGCTACCTGAAAAGCGTCCTGGAGGAGCTGAACCGGGCCCAAACCGAGGGAGAGCTGGAGGAAATTCGCCGGGAGCTTCAGGAAGGCGGCTATCTTCGTCAGGACACCGGCAAGCGGAAAATGAAGCTCCCCAAGGTGGCGCCCATGGGCTTTACCTCCACCGACGGCTACCCCATTTTCGTAGGCCGGAACAATAAGCAGAATGAGGAGCTGACCTTCCGGACCGCGAGGAAGGACGATATCTGGTGCCACGCCTCCAAGGTCCATGGGGCCCATGTCATCATCTCCTGCGGCGGTACCACCCCGCCGGACGACACCATCACCCAGGCGGCTCAGCTGGCGGCTTACTATTCCGAGTCCACCGGTGGTCAGAACATTCCTGTGGATGTGACCACCGTAAAACAGGTGAAGAAGATTCTGGGCGGGAAGCCCGGCATGGTGATCTACCACACCTATAAAACCGTAATCTGCAATCCCTATCCGGATATTGTGGTGGATGAGCTGAACGCGGAGAAAAGGCCCGGGAATTCCTTATAGTGCCGACAAAAAACCTCTCTTGCCCTGACGGACAAGAGAGGCGTTTTTTGGAGCAGGGTACGGGAATCGAACCCGCCTTCACGGCTTGGGAAGCCGTT